>JBOGDN010000574.1:0-5403 GCA_050742995.1 Stackebrandtia sp.
CCCGCCGGGGACGTCAGCGCGCCACTTCCACCGGTCGCAGGTTGGCCCAGATCTCTCGGGTCGCGGTGGACTTGTTCAAGGTGATGAAGTGGATGCCGGGCGCCCCTTCGGCCAACAGCTTCTCCGACAGCTCGGTGGCCACCTCGACGCCGATCGCGCGTACCGCGGTCGGGTCGTCGGCGACCGCGTGCAGTCTGTCGGCCAGGGCGGCGGGGAACTCCGCGCCGGAAAGCTGCGCGAACTTCTCGATCTGCTTGACGTTGGTCACCGGCATCACGCCGGGGATGATCGGCGTGTCCAGCCCTGCGGCGGCAACGGCGTCGCGCAGCCGCACCCAGTCTCGCCAGTCGAAGAAGAACTGAGTGATCGCGAAGTCGGCGCCGGCGCGGCATTTCGCGATGAAGTGCTCGGTGCAGGTCTCCCAGTCGGAGCTGCGGGGGTGTTTTTCGGGGAAGGCGGCCACGCCTACGCAGAGGTCTCCAGCGGATTTGACCAGCTCCACCAGCTGATAGGCGTAGCGCAGCCCGTCGGGATGCTGCACCCAGTCGGCTTCCGGGTCGCCGGGCGGGTCGCCGCGCAGCGCGAGGATGTTGCGCACGCCTCCGGAAACGAAGTGTCCGATGAGATTGCGCAGTTCGGCCATTGAGTGGTCGACGGCGGTGAAGTGGGCCATCGGCAGCAAGGTGGTGTCGGCGGCGATGCGGTCTGTGGTCTCCACGGTCGTAGTCCGCGTCGTTCCTCCCGCGCCGTAGGTGACCGACACGAACGAAGGCTGAAGCGACTCCAGTTCGCGGATCGCCTTCCACAGCGCCTGCTCGGACTTTTCGGTCTTGGGTGGGAAGAACTCGAATGAGAACGTCGGACCGTCGTTGAGCAGGTCGATGATCTTGGGAGGATGGCTGGGCATAACTGAGGAGGTACCAAGAGTCATGAACCCAGCCTAGTGGCGAGGCCGAGTGCGCACGGCGACTGTCAGTGCGCCGCAGGCTGCACCGCGTCGCGACCTCGAGTATTTCGGCGGCTGGCCAGCACAGGCGGGAGCAGAATCACGGGGGCGGGAGGAGAGGGTGGGGCCGGGGGCGGGGGGGCGGGGGCGGGGGCGGGGGCCCCCGAGGGAAGCACAATCTCGCGCCCTGGCGGCGGCGTGGCGCGGCGGCTGCGTACCGTCTGACGGGTGCCATCACCCATCGAGCGCGCCGAACTGGGATCCCGGATCGAACGAGCCCTCTCGGCTTTCTTGAACCGGCAGCGCCACACGCTCGTCGACGTCGATCCCGCGCTGTCCGACGTCGCCGAGACCGCGGAACAATTCGTCCTCGGCGGCGGCAAACGGATGCGCCCGGCGTTCGCGTACTGGGGCTACCGCGGCGCCGGCGGCGACGACTGCGACACGGTCGTGGCCTGCACGGCTTCGCTCGAACTGCTGCAGGCTTCGGCGCTGATGCACGACGACCTCATGGACGACTCCGACACTCGCCGCGGAGCGCCGGCGGTGCACCGCAAGTTCGCCTCGATGCACGCCCTGTCCGATTGGGCCGGCGCCCCCGACGACTTCGGCGCGTGCGCGGCGATCCTGCTCGGCGACTTGTGTCTGGCCTGGTCCGACGAAATGTTCACCGGCGCCGGAATGCCCGCGGCCGCCCTGACCGCGGCGCGGGCGGACTTCGACGCCATGCGCACCGAAGTCAGCGCGGGTCAGTATCTCGACGTGCTCGCCCAGGCGCAGCGGGACGCCACCGTGACACGCGCGTTGAAAGTCGCCCGATACAAATCGGCGAAATACACAGTAGAGCGCCCCATGCTGATGGGCGCGGCCCTCGGCGGCGGACCCCAGGCGCTGCGCGACTGCTATTCGACGTTCGGCCTGGCTCTCGGCGAGGCGTTTCAGCTGCGAGACGACGTGCTCGGCGTATTCGGCGACCCGACGCAGACCGGAAAGCCGGCCGGGGACGATCTGCGTGAAGGCAAGCGCACCTTCCTCATCGCCAGCGCCCATGCCGCCGCCGACGCCGGCCAGCGCTCCGCGCTCGACTCCGGACTCGGCGACCGGGCGCTGTCGGAGTCCGGCGTGGCCGCGTTGCGCGAGCTCATCACCGACACCGGCGCTCTGGCCGCCACGGAACAGCGCATCGACGACTTGGCCGCCGTCACCGCGCAGGCGCTGCGCGATGCCAAGCGACACATCGACTCGGAGGCGGCCGCGGCCCTGACCGAACTGGCCGAAGCCGCGATCCGCCGGCACCTATGAGGTCGTCGACGGCCCGGCTTCACCAGGTATGCCTCCCCCGTTTACCCGATACCGATGCGTCATACAGACAATTCGATCTTTCTGTGTCGTCGCGTAGTTGCCCGGACACGGTCATGATCGTTGAACCTCGTGACGGGTGCGGATCCTCCGGATAGGCGCGACGCCTTCACTGGGAAAGCGTTCGCAGGACAGCACGGCGGATCGCGTGCGCGCGAGAATCGACAAGTCGAGGTGGGCGACGCCGGGGAGGCTCGCGCCCGCCGCCGAAAGGAATGGTTGACACGTGGGTGTGCTGCGGGAAATCGCCGGCCTTAGACGCTCCATCATGTATGACATCAGAACCTCCAAAAAGGCTCGCTGGGGCACGGTCGCGGGCATGACCGGGCTGACGGCGGCCGCGGCGATGGCGTTCAGCGTCGCCGGCGGCGTGGGAATCTACGACGGAGGCGGGCAGTCCGGCGTGGCCGACAACGGCGACGCCATCGGCGAGGCCGGGCTGGTCGACCAGCACGACGACCGCGGGCCGTCGGATCCGGACTCGTTGAGCGGTTCGCCGTCCGACTCGCCGACGTCGAAGGGGCCTGAAGGAGACGGCACCTGGAACGTCCCCACTCCCACGAAGACGTCGCCGAGCCCGTCGGACGACCCCACAAGCGACGACCCGACGCCGACCGACGATCCCACAAGCGACGATCCGACCACCACGCCGACGACAAAGCCCTGACCTCTGCTCAGCGAATGCGGTGCGGGCTTGATCAACACTGGACAATGTCACTCCATTGTCGCTTTTCCACATTGCGGCACTTGTCCACAGCCGCGGAATCTCGGCTGGCCGAGAGCGCTCCCAAAACGATAGGCTGAAACGATTGGGGAGGAGGTTGGAGGCCCCCACGGACGCGGCGGGCTGGGGACGGAGTGCGCTTTGAGCGCGGCGGCCTAGAAGACGGCGCCCCGAGCCAGACCTGCATGGAGCGGGCGTGGAAATTTTCTTATGTGGATTTGGCCAGGTTGCCCGGAATGCGTCCTGGCAGGTCATAGACTCGCCCCGTGGGGGACGCACCCGTCGCGGGAGCAGCTGGGGCAGTCCGGCGAGCTTGCGAGCCGGACCATGAAGCACTGCGGCGAACTGGCGAGCCGGACCATGAAGCACTGCGGCGAGCTTGCGAGCCGGCCGAAGAAGCACTGCGGCGCACAGGCGAACCGGACCAAATAGCACTACGCCGCGCAGGCGAACCGGACCAAATAGCACTACGGCGCGCAGGCGGGCCTGCTGCACCGGCACTGCGGCGCACAGGCGAACCGGCCGAAGAGGCGCTGCGACGCGCAGGCGGGCCAGACCGTGAAACGCCGCGGCGCGTAGGTGGGGCGAGCCAAGGCGGTCGGGGTGGGTCGGGGCTGGCCGCGGGGCCCTTGGCGGGGCAGCGGATCGCGGATCGGTATCGGGTGGGCGATCTGATCGCGGCGGGCGGGAACGCGTATGTGTATCGGGCTTCGGATGAGCGGCTCGAGCGGCCGGTGGCGGTGAAGGTTCTCAAGGCTGCCGCGGGGGTGCGGGCGCGGACTTCGTTCGCACGCGAGGCGAAGTTGGCGGCGCGGCTGTGGCATCCGAACGTGGTGGCGGTTTTCGATCACGGCGATCATGCCGGGTTGCCGTATTTGGTGATGGAATATGTCGACGGTCAGACGCTGCGCGATGTTCTCAATGTTCGCCGGCGGCTGCCGGCGGTCGACGCGTTGCGGGTGTGTCGGCGGGTCCTGGACGGGTTGGCGGCGGCGCACCGCAATGGTCTGGTGCATCGCGACGTCAAGCCGGAGAACGTGCTGGTTCCCCACGACGCCCCTGGTGATGTGAAGGTCGCCGACTTCGGGTTGGCTCAGGCGCTGCGGTCTGTGCGGTATGGATCGACAGACGAGATTGCGCGACGCGGTCGGGCCTCGGACGGGCCGTTTCTGGCGACCGTCGAGTATGTGGCGCCTGAGGTGGTGACGACTCGTCGGGCTGACACTCGTTCGGACGTCTATTCCGCCGGGATCATGCTTTATGAGCTGTTGACCGGACAGGTGCCCTTTGACGGCGACGATCCAGGGCGCGTGGCGCGGCGGCATGTCGACGACGACGTTCCGCCGCCTTCGGCGATCGTCGCGGGGTTGCCGGCCGTTGTGGACGATCTCGTCGTGCGCGCGACTCGGCGCGACCCTGAAGCGCGTCCTCCCGACGCGGCGGCTTTTGCCGTTCGCGTCGACGTGGCCCGGGAGGCTTTGCGGCCGACGGCGCCGCGGCATCGTGCGCCGACGCGGCGGCATCCTCGCGCGGCCGCGCCGCAGCAGCACCCCGACGGGCGTTTCCCGCCGCTGGCGATCGCGGCGCTCGTGGTCACCCTGCTCGCTTTGATCGGCTGGCGGATGGCGGGGTGAAACCTCAATCCTGCGCGGCGATCTCGGCGGCGACCTTGACGAATCGGGCGATGTGCGACGACCTGGATCCCTCCGACCAGACAGCGGCCGTGGTGTACGGGCTGGCGCCGGCGACCGGACGGTAGGCGACGTCGCGGCGTGGGTGTCCGTCGGCAAGGGACTGTGGAATGAGGGCGATCGCCTGGCCGAGGGCGACGACTTCCAGCAGCTGGCCGACGTCGTTGACGACCGGGCCGGGCAGCGCCGGCTCGCCGCCGGCGGGGCGGCGGTCCTGTCCGGTCCAGTAGTCGCTTTCGAAGGCGCTTTGCTCCGGCCATTGCGGAACCGGCCGGCCTTCGAAGGCCCGCAGGCAAACCTCGCTGTCCTTGGCGAGCTCGTGGCCGGCGGGAAGCGCGGCGACTCTCGGCTCGGTCGTCAGGGGCTCGACGTCGAGACCCTGCTCGTCGAAGGGCATGCCGACAAGCGCGACGTCGGCGCGGCCGTCGCGGACCATGTCGGTCTGCTCGCCGTAGCCGCTGACGACGATATCGACGGGCTGGGCGTCCTCAAGCGTGCGATAGGAGTCCACAATGCGCCGCAGCAGCGACATCGTGGCGCCCGGCTTGGCGGTGACGATCATCGTCGGCGTGGAACGGGCGGCGCGGCGCGTCCTGCGGGTGACCGCCCGCATCACGGCGAGGGCGACGCGGGCTTCGTCGAGCAGCGTCCTGCCGGCCGGCGTCAACGCGACGCGGCGGGTG
>JBOGDN010000575.1:0-7206 GCA_050742995.1 Stackebrandtia sp.
CGGCGTGGCCGTGGCCAAGATGCTCGTCAACTCCGGCGCGGGCGACGTGACGGTGTGCGACTCCCGGGGAATCATCCACGCCGGCAGGCAAGGGCTGAACCCCGCGAAGGAACGCCTGGCCGAGGCCACCAACGCCGCCGGACTGCGCGGCGACGCGGCCGCCGCGCTGCGCGGCGCCGACGTCCTCGTCGGAGTCTCCGGGGCGCGTCTCGACGAGGCGGCCGTGGCGGGTATGGCGCCGGAGGCGCTGGTGTTCGCGCTGGCCAACCCCACTCCGGAGGTGGATCCGGCCGTGGCCGCGAAGTACGCGTCGGTGGTCGCCACCGGCCGCAGCGACCTGCCCAACCAGATCAACAACGTGCTCGCCTTCCCGGGCATCTTCGCCGGCGCGCTCGACGCGCGGGCCAAGGCGATCACGCCGGAGATGACCGCCGCGGCTTCCCGCGCGATCGCCGAATGCGTCGGCGACGACGAACTCGCCGCCGACTACGTGGTCCCCAGTCCGCTCGACCCGCGGGTCGGTCCGGCGGTGCGCACCGCGGTCGCCAGGGCCGCGGGAAACTGAGGCCGTGACCGCGCGAATGTGGGAGGTCGTCGCGGCCGCCGACGCCTGCGACGATCTCGTCTCCTGGGTGTGCGACGTCGCGCTCCCCTCGGTCGAGGACGAGGCGGGCTGCCGCGGCGGCGAGGTGTACCGATCCGCCGACCGAGTAGTCGTGATCACCCACTGGGAGGCCGCCCCTCGCGACCTCCCCGACCCGCCCGACAACCTGACGGCCCGCGCCCCCCACGCCTGGGACTTCGAGCGGGTGTCGCGAGAACCCTGAGCGCGACACGCCGCCGCACCGCCGCAGAGCCGACGGCCCTCCGGCCAGGGTCACAGCCACGAGCCGACGGCCCCAGCCATGGTCATGAGCTGACGCGCTCCTCGGCCAGAGCCACGAACCGATGAAACCCCCGGCTTCGCTCGTGAACCGACGAGACCCGCCACGGCCATGAGTTGGTACCCTCGCCGCGGCCGCGAGTCGACGCGCTCCCTGCCCAGTGCCTGGGACCGACGAACCCCCCGGCCGCGGCCGCGAGCCGACGCGTTCCTGGGCCAGGGCCGGCCAGGAGCCGACGAGCCCCCGATCGCCGCCGCGAGCCGACGACTCCCGCCGTGGTCACGAGCCGACGCGCTCCCTGCCCAGGGCCACGGACCGACGACTCCCGCCACGGCCGTGAGCCAACGCGCCCAAGCCCCCGCCCGGGCCACCGGCCTCCTCCCCACACTTTGACCCTATCTGGAGCAACCGCTTGCCGTCCAATGTGCGGCGTCGTGCCTGTGGATCACAGTCGCATTGTGGATAACTTTTCGGGGCTGCGCTGAATCGGGGATTGACGGCAGTCCGGGCTGGTGCTAATCGCGGCTGATAGCGTCGCGACATGCTTGCCGCTTACGCTGCTTCCGTCAATTCGAAGGCTCCGCTCTCGGCGTTGCGGGTGGGGGACATGCCCGCCCCCGAGCCTCAAAGCGACTGGGTCGTCGTCGACGTCAAGGCCGCGGCCCTGAACCGCCACGACCTGTGGTCGCTGTCCGGGGTGGGTCTGAGCGCCGAGCAGTGCCCCATGATCCTCGGCTGCGACGCCGCGGGCACAGACCCAGACGGCAATGAGGTCGTCGTCCACGCCGTGATCGCCGACCCCGCGGCCGGCGGAGGCGACGAAACGCTCGATCCGCGCCGCTCGCTGCTGTCGGAGAAGCACCCGGGCACGCTCGCCGAGCGCGTCGCCGTGCCGCGCCGCAATCTCGTCGCCAAGCCGTCGCAGCTGAGCTTCGCCGAGGCCGCGTGTCTGCCCACCGCCTACCTGACGGCATTCCGCATGCTCACCGTCAAGGGCAGGCTTCCCGCGGACGGCGCGGTGCTGATCCAAGGCGCCGGGGGCGGCGTCTCCACCGCCGCCATCCTGCTGGCACGCGCGCTGGGCGCTCGCGTGTACGCCACCAGCCGCGACGCCGCGCGACGCGACCGCGCCTCCAAGCTCGGCGCGATCCCCGCCGAGCCGGGCGAGCGGCTGCCCGAACGCGTCGACGTGGTCGTCGAGAGCGTCGGGGCGCCCACGATCGGCCACTCGCTGAAATGCGCCAAGCCGGGAGGAAGGATCGTCGTCTGCGGGACCACCGCCGGACACCTGGCCGAGGTCGACCTGCGTCGGCTTTTCTTCCTGCAGCTGGAGTTGCTCGGATCCACGATGGGCACTCGCGACGAGCTGGCCGGCCTGATCGATCTGTGCGTGCGGTCCGGAGTGCGCCCGATCGTCGACTCGACTTTCCGGCTCGCCGACGCCTCCGACGCCCTCGCCCGCCTGGATTCCGGCGAGTCCTTCGGCAAGATCGTGATCGAGCCCTAAAACCGCTTGGGTTTCTCCTGTGCTGTGATGGCTGGCATGCCCGACGCCATCCGCTGGGGAATCCTGGCCACCGGCGGCATCGCCGCCGCCTTCACCGAGGACCTGAAGACGCTGCCCGACGCGGAGGTCGCCGCGGTCTGCTCCCGCACGCCGGAGTCGGCGCGTCGCTTCGCCGAGCGCTTCGACATACCGCGCGCCCACGGCAGCTGGAAGGAGCTGGCCGACGACGACGCCGTTGACGTCGTCTACGTGGCCAACACCCAAAACGCCCACCACGAGGCCGCCGCGCTGATGCTCGAGTCCGGCAAGGCCGTGCTGTGCGAGAAGCCGTTCACTCTCAACCTGAGCCAGTCAGAGTCGCTTGTGGAGTTGGCGCGCGAGCGCGACCTGTTCCTGATGGAAGCGATGTGGATGCGATGCAACCCCGCCGTGCTGCGGATGGTCGATCTCGTCGACTCTGGCGCGATCGGTCCGGTGACCAATGTGTCCGCCGACTTCAGCCTGGCCGAACCCGTCGACGTGGACAACCGGCTGCGCGACCCGCGTCGCGGCGGCGGGGGTCTGCTCGACCTCGGCGTGTACCCGGTGACGCTGGCCCACCTTTTTCTCGGCCCGCCCTCGACGATCGCGGCGACCGGCCGGCTGACCCCCGTAGGCGTGGACGAAGTCGCCGGCATGGTGTTCGGCTACGAGTCCGGGGCGGCGGCCGTGCTGTCGTGCGGGATCGCCGCCGACGGTCCGATCGTCGCCGCGATCAGCGGCCCCGGCGGCCGCATCGAGCTGGACGCGCCGTTCTACGCGCCCTCCGGCTTCCGACTGTGCCGCGGCGCGCGCGGCAAAGTGGACGTCCAGACCTTCGCGCACCCCTACACCGGCCGCGGCATGGTTCACGAGGCCGTCGAAGTCATGCGCTGCATGCGCGAGGGGCTGTTGGAAAGCCCGCTGGTCCCGTGGCAGTCGACGCTGGACGTCATGACCACTCTGGACGAGGTGCGCCGTCAGCTCGGCGTGCGCTATCCCGGCGAGTCGGACGGCTGAAACGCCGCGAGACCCCGCGGCAGTCCGCGGGGTCTCGCACACGAGCTGTGGAGCAGGGGGCCTACCCGCATCGCCACACGACGGCGAATTCTTCGCCCTCGGCCGGGTACGCCGCTCCGGCCGCGACAAAGCCGCCGTCGGCGTCGATTTCGGACAACCCGTACGGCTGCGACCTGTCCGCCGCGTCGGCCGCCGGCAGCTCTACGGCGTTGCCGTCGGCGTCAAGGACGCGCGGCTGGTCCTTAGAGTCGGTTCCCGGCATCCAACCTTCGGAGTTGATCTTGCCCGCGCTGTCCAGGTCCGCCCATTCGACCTTGCCGTCGCCGGACAGGTTCCAGCGAATCGGGCGAACTCCGTCGGCGTCGTGCACCACGCCCTTGGCCCAGTCGCCGGAGACGTCGTGCCCCATCGCTTCCGCGTCCGCGGCAGCGTCGTCGGGCATGGCCAGGTCATGGCCCTTGCCGTCGGCGTCCCACATGTACGGGTGGGACTTCTGGTCCTTGTCGTTCCAGTAGCCGATCACGACGCCGTCGTCGTTGACGCCCATCGCCTTGCCCGCGATGGCGTCTTCGGGAAGCGGCAGCTCGACGACGTCGTCGGCGCCGGACAGCCATATGAACGGCTTGCTGTCGTTCCAGTACTTGCCCTTGGAACCGGCGACGTCGCCGCGGTTGTTGACTCCTTCGGCCTGGCCGATGTCGGTGCCGGGTATCTGGACTAGCTCGCCGCCCAGGTACGCCCAGATGAAAACCCAGTTGCTTTGACCGTCGTCCCACCAGCCGACCGCGTCGCCGGCGTCGTTGACGTCCCGCAGGTGGCCGCCGTAGCCGGGCGTTTCGATGACGGTCACCTCGCCGTCGTGCGACACGTACGGGCTCGTCCAAGTGGTGTCCGAATCTTGGTCGAACGTGCCGCCGATGCGCGCGCCGTCGGAGCTGACGACCCACGCGTTGCTTCCCACGGCCTCGTCTGGCAGCTTCAGCTCCTCGACTGTGCACTCCGCCGCCGTTGTGGATCCGTTGGAGTCGGCGGTTTCGGCCGCGGCGGAAAACACGGGCACGGCGACGCCCGCCAGGACTGCCGCCGCCCCGCCCGCCAGCAGACCGCGACGTCGAGTCGCTCTGGACCTAGAGCTGTTCATCGTGATCGCTCCCCTTAGAAAGTTTCCGGGAGCGTCATGGTGCCAGAAATGTCAGAAAGCGACCCATGAAAATTTCATTATGGAAATATTTCAAATAATTTGAGTGAAGCGTTTGCCTCGGGCGCGGTTGAATCACACGCCCCAGGCAAACTCCCAAAAGCAGGCGGAGCGCCTTCAGTCTTCGTCGTCGTCTTCGTCGTCGAGCCGCGCCAGCCAGGTCGCCAGCCGCTCCACCGGCGTCTCGAACTCCGGGTTGTCGTCGACGAACTCGCGCAGCCGGGAGGCCAGCCATTCCAGGCTGACCTCCTCGGAGCCGCGTCGCTGCTCCAGCTCCTCGATGCCGCGATCGGTGTAGTACACGCCTAGGCGTCCTTGGATTCCTTCGGAGGCATGGCCACGTCAAGCAGCGCCTGCTGCTCGATCTCGTGGACCTTCGGCGACCCGGCCGACGGCGCCGAGGCGGCGGGCCGGGACAGCCGGCGCAGGCTCACGCCGTCCAGGTGTTCGAGCAGGTTGAGCGCAATGTGCGACCAGGCGCCCTGGTTGGCCGGCTCCTCCTGCACCCAGGCGTACTCTTCGGCGCCGTCGAACCTGCTCAGCACCGCCCGCAGCTCGTCGACGGGAAGCGGGTAGAGCTCTTCGACGCGGATGACGGCGGTGTCGTCGACGCCGTGCTTAGCCCGGGCGGCGGCCAAGTCGTAGTAGATCTTGCCCGAGCACATCAGCACGCGACGGACCTTCGACGCGTCGACCTCGCCGGAGTCGACCGCCGGGTCGGAAAGCACCGGCTTGAAGGTGCCGGTGGTGAAGTCGGCGACCGACGAGACGCAGTCCTTGTGCCGCAGCAGCGACTTCGGCGTGAACACCACAAGCGGCTTCTTCTTCGGCGAAAGCGCCTGGCGACGCAGCAGGTGGAAGTAGTTGGCCGGAGTGGTGCAGTTGGCGATGCGCATGTTGTCCTCGGCGCACAGCTGGAGGTAACGCTCCGGCCGTCCCGACGTGTGGTCGGGGCCGGCGCCTTCGTGGCCGTGCGGCAGCAGCAGGACCACGCCGGAACGCTGTCCCCACTTGGCCTCGCCGGAGGAGATGAACTCGTCGACGATGGACTGCGAACCGTTGGCGAAGTCGCCGAACTGGGCCTCCCAGAGCACAAGCGCGTCGGGATTTTCCACGGAGTAGCCGTATTCGAAGCCCTGGGCGGCGAACTCGCTGAGCAGCGAGTCGTACACCCAGAATCGCGCGCCGTCGTTGGCCAGGTTCGCGGTCGGGTTGAACTCGCGGGCGGTCTCGTTGTCGACGACGACCGAGTGACGCTGCACAAAGGTGCCGCGCCGGGAGTCCTGACCTGCCAGACGTACTGAGACACCCTGATCCACAAGGGATCCAAATGCCAGGATCTCGCCGAACGCCCAGTCGACGCCGCCCTCGGCGGCCGCCTTGGCGCGCCGCTGCAGCACCTGGTTGACGCGCTTGTGCGGAGTGAAGCCCTCCGGCAGGTTCACCTGCGCCTCGCCGAGCCGCCGCAGAGTCTCCTCGCTCACGGCGGTGTCCACGTCCACTTCGGGCACGACGTCGCGTCGCCGCGCCGGCCGCCCGCTGGCGCTCGCGGATTCCTTGGTGGCCTTGAAGACCCGCTCCAGCTGCGCCTGATAGTCCTTCAGCGCCTCCTCGGCGTCGGCGAGCGTGATGTCGCCGCGTCCGATAAGCGACTCGGTGTACAGCTTGCGCACCGAACGCTTGGCGTCGATGATCTGGTACATCAGCGGGTTGGTCATCGACGGGTCGTCGCCCTCGTTGTGACCGCGGCGGCGGTAGCACAGCATGTCGATGACGACGTCCTTGTGGAAGGCCTGCCGGTACTCGAAGGCCAGCTTCGCCACCCGCACCACGGCTTCGGGGTCGTCGCCGTTGACGTGGAAGATGGGCGCCTGGATCATCCGGGCCACGTCGGTGGAGTACAGCGACGAGCGCGAGTACTCCGGCGACGTGGTGAAGCCGACCTGGTTGTTGATGACGACGTGGACGGTTCCGCCGGTGCGGTAGCCGCGCAGCTGCGACAGGTTCAGCGTCTCGGCGACCACGCCCTGCCCGGCGAAGGCGGCGTCGCCGTGCACCAGGATCGGCAGCACCGTGAACCCGCCCTCGCCGAGGTCGAGCCGGTCCTGCTTGGCCCGGACGATGCCCTCCATGACCGGGTCGACGGCCTCGAGATGGCTGGGGTTGGCCGTCAGCGACGTGGCGATGGCGTGCTCGCCGTCGTGAGTGGTGAACTTGCCGGTCATTCCCAGGTGGTACTTGACGTCGCCGGAACCCTGCACCGTCCTGGGGTCGGAGCCTTCGAACTCGGAGAAGATCTGCTCCGGCGGCTTGCCGACGATGTTGGCCAGGACGTTGAGACGTCCCCGGTGCGCCATGCCGATGACGACCTCGTCGAGGCTGTCTCGCGCGGCCTGGTCGAGCACCTCGTCCAGCAGCGGAATCAACGACTCGCCGCCCTCGAGCGAAAAGCGCTTCTGACCGACGTACTTGGTGCCCAGGAAGGTCTCGAACGCCTCGGAGACGTTGAGCCGGCCCAGAATGTGCTTCTGGTGGTCGGTGCTCGGCTTCTCGTACGGGCGCTCGACGCGCTCCTGGAT
>JBOGDN010000576.1:0-7735 GCA_050742995.1 Stackebrandtia sp.
GCGTCAGATACAGCTCCTCGACGTCCTCGACGCGCGACAACTTGTCGCCGACCTGGACGCTCACCTTCATGTCGTCCTGCGTGAGGCTGCCCGCGGGCGCCGTGACGCCGTTGGCCTGCAACGCGTCGGTGATCGCGGTGGGAGACAGTCCCGCCTCTTCCATCTTCTCGTCGTCGGGGGTGATGACGACCTGGTTGGCGCGGGCGCCGGTGACCTCGACGTCTTGCACGTCGGGGATGCGGCTCAGCTCCGGCACGGCCGTCGACTCGAGCTTGTCGAGCAGCGCCTGCTCGTCTCCTCCGTTGACGGCGGCGAGCACGATCACCGGGATGTCGTCGGTGCCGCCGGCCGCCACGGTCGGCTCCACGTCTTCGGGAAGTTCGCCGGAGATCCCGTTGACCGCCTCCTGAATGTCGGCGACCACGTCGTCGACCTCGACTTCGAAGTCGAAGGAGGCCATCACGGACGACACCGTTTCTCCGGACGTCGAGGTGATCTCCTCAAGGTCCTCAAGACCCTGGAGGCTGTTCTCGATCGGCTTGGTGACCTGCTCTTCGACGACCTCCGGAGACGCGCCGGGATACGACGACATCACGGTGACCATCGGCAGGTTCAGCGACGGGAACATCTGCTGCTTCAGCTGCGGAATGGCGTAGATTCCCACGCCGCTGAGCACCAGCGCGATCATGACGACGAGACTGCGGCTGGCTAGGCTCAACCGGGCCAGTCCGACCATGGGAGGACCCCTTCGAGAAGGTTGACGGGTGATCTCCGCACGAAGGTAACATTTCATGTGATGCGAACTATTCGCATCTCAGGAAGCTCTCAGCTCGCGCCGCACACGCAAAGGAGCGTCAGGTTGGCAGACGCCGACGACCGCGAGGTCATCATCTCCCAGATTCTTCAGGTTCAGAAGGGCCTGCAGCGGACCTTCGCCTATGACCGCTCGGTGCCGTTTCTGGCCACGACGCTGACGATGCAGCAGCTCAAGACGCTGCTGATCCTGTCGTTTTCAAACGACGTCTCCGGACACGAGCTGGCCGACCATCTGGGCGCCAGGCTCGGCACGGTCACCGGCATCGTCGACCGCCTCGTCGCCCAGGATCTCGTGCGGCGTCAGGAAGACCCTTCCGACCGACGCGTCCGCCGCGTCTCGCTGACCGACGCCGGCCACGCGCTCGTCGGCGAACTCTCCGACTCCGGCATGGACGGATTCCGAAAGGTGCTTGTGGAGCTCGACACCGACACGCTGCGCTGCTTCCACCACGTGCTCGACAAACTCGTCGAAGCCGCGAGGCGGCTCGATCCCCCCATGCGCGATCGGACGACCTGAGGCGCAGGGCGTCACGACGCCGGTCGCGCCCCGCCTTCGAGGGCTCGTCGCAGCAGACTTTCCACGTCCGACTTGGACATCGCGTCGTCGCGCAGCACCGCCTGCATGACAAGTCCGCACAACAGCATGCCGAGCATCTGCCCGGTCAGCGGGTCGGTGCGCTCCTGCAGGACCTCCGCCAGGGCGTCGTCCCAGTCCACCGCGGCCTTGCGCAGGTCCGGGCGGTGCAGGGCCAGCGCGTAGAGGTTGTACTCGGCCATGGCGTCGTCGCGCTTGTCGCGAATGGAGGCCATCACGAAGTCGGCGAGCGCCGCCGCGAGGTCGGCGTCGGGCGCCAGCGCGCGTTCCCAGGACCGCAGCTCGGCGACGCTGCGCTCGGCGGCCTTGTCCAAAGCGGCGGCCGTCAGCTCCCGCAGCGTGGCGAAGTGGTAGGTCGTCGACCCCAGCGGCACCCCGGCCGCGGCGGCGACCTTGCGGTGGGTGAGCCCGTCGACGCCGTGTTCGGCCACCACCGCGATTGCCGCGCGCGCGATGCGGTCCCTGCGGTCGGGATCGGTGGGGCCCCGGCGCCTCCGTTTCGTCGCGGGCGGACTCGTCGTCATAACGCCTGAAATCCTTTCTGCGCTTGCGTTGCCACGCTACCCGCACTCCAGATGTGGACAACAGTACACTTCTTGTGTACGATCGTACGCATTCGCGGCCGCCAACTCCAGAAATCGAGGTGTCCGCCCGGATGCAAGACCGCGTCATCGTCAATCCATGCGACGGCAGTCGGCTGGCGGTGCTCGCCGACGCGAGCGCCGCCGACGTCGACGCCGCGGTCGCCGCGGCCAGGAATGCCTTTGACCGCGGCCCATGGCGTGCCACGGGGGCACGCCAGCGGGGCGAGCTGCTGCGCCAGACCGCCGAGCTGCTGGTGCGCGACCGCGAGGAGCTGGCGCGCGTCGAGAGTCTCGACACCGGCAAGACCCTCGCCGAGGGGCGGGTCGACGTCGACGACGTCGCCGCGGTGTTCCGCTATTACGCGGGCCTGGCCGACGCCGACGCCGGACGAGTCGTCGACGCCGGCAGCCCCGACGTCGTCAGCAGGGTGGTCTACGAGCCGGTCGGCGTGTGCGCGCTGATCGCGCCTTGGAACTTCCCGCTGCTGCAGATGTCGTGGAAGCTGGCGCCGGCCCTGGCCGCCGGAAACACCGTCGTGATCAAGCCGAGCGAGTTGACTCCGCTTTCGACGATCCAGCTTGTCGCCACGCTTGCCGAGGCCGGGATCCCCGACGGCGTGGTCAATCTGGTGCTTGGCGACGGTCCGGTCGCGGGCGCGGCCATGACGTCCCACCCCGACGTGGACCTGGTGTCGTTCACCGGGGGGCTTGCCGCCGGGCGGCAGGTCATGGCCTCCGCCGCGCAGACCGTCAAGCGCGTCGCCCTCGAGCTGGGCGGGAAGAACCCGAACGTGGTCTTCGCCGACGCCGACTTCGACGCGGCCGTCGACTACGCGCTGACCGCCGCGTTCCTGCACTCCGGGCAGGTGTGCTCGGCCGGCTCGCGGCTGATCGTCGAGGACTCCCTTCACGACGAGTTCGTCGCGGAGCTGGCGCGCGGCGCCGAGGCGATCCGGCTGGGAAACGGCCTCGACGAGGCCGCCGAGTGCGGCCCGCTGGTTTCCGCGCAGCATCGAGACAAAGTGGAGCAGCATATCGCGCGGGCGATCGCACAGGGCGCGCGTCTTGTCGCCGGCGGCCGGCGTCCCGACGAGCCGCGGCTGCGCGACGGCTACTTTCTGCGGCCCACGATCTTCGACGACTGCCGCTCGTCGATGTCGATCGTCCAGGAGGAGGTGTTCGGTCCCGTCCTCACCGTCGAGACCTTCGGCGACGAGGAGGAGGCCGTCGCCTTGGCCAACGACACCGAGTACGGGCTGGCCGGCGCGGTGTGGACGTCCGACGCCTCGCGCGCGCAGCGCGTGGCCGGCGCGCTGCGACACGGCACCGTGTGGATCAACGACTTCCACCCCTACCTGCCGCAGGCCGAGTGGGGCGGCTTCGGCAAATCCGGGATCGGGCGCGAGCTGGGACCGTCCGGCTTGAACGAGTACCGCGAGGCCAAGCACATCTACCAAAACCTCAAGCCGGCGCCGATGCGCTGGTTCTCGGGAGGCGACGACCGGTGAGCGAGCGGTACGACTACATCGTCGTCGGCGGCGGCTCTGCCGGCTGCGTGCTCGCCAGTCGGCTTTCGGAAGATCCGTCCGCAAAGGTCTTGGTTTTGGAGGCGGGCCGTCCGGACTGGATCTGGGACGTCTTCATCCACATGCCCGCCGCGCTGACCATGGTCATCGGCAACCGCTTCTACGACTGGAAGTACGTTTCCGAGCCCGAGCCTCACATGGGCGGACGCCGCGTCAACCACGGCCGCGGCAAGGTGCTCGGCGGCTCCAGCTCGATCAACGGCATGATCTTCCAGCGCGGCAACCCGCTTGACCTGCGGCGCTGGGCCGCCGACCCCGGCATGGAGACCTGGGACTACGCACACTGCCTGCCGTATTTCAAACGCATGGAGCACTGCGCGGCCGGCGCCGACGACTGGCGCGCTCAGGGCGGACCGCTGCATCTGGAGCGCGGCAAGGCCGACAATCCGCTGTTCGACGCGTTCCTGGAGGCCGCGAAGCAGGCCGGCTACCCGTTGACGTCGGACGTCAACGGCTACCGCCAGGAGGGGTTCGCCCGCTTCGACGCCAACATCAAGAACGGCAGGCGCTTCTCGGCCGCGCGCGCCTGGCTGCACCCCGTCAAGCAGCGGCCCAACCTGACCGTGCGCTGCCTGGCCCACGTCAACCGGGTGCTCTTCGAGGGCAAGCGCGCCGTGGGCGTGGAATACCGCCGCATGGGCGGGCCGGCGCGCGAGGTGTTCGGCGGCGAAGTCGTCCTGGCCGGCGGCGCGATCAACACCCCGCAGCTGCTGCAGCTGTCCGGGATCGGCGACCCCGCACACCTGGAGCCGCTGGGCGTCGACGTGGTGCACGCGCTGCCGGGCGTCGGCGAGAACCTGCAGGACCACCTGGAGGTGTACATCCAGCACGCCTGCACGCGGCCGATCTCATTCAACCCCGCGCTGAAACTGCGCAACCGCCCCTGGATCGGCCTGCGGTGGATCTTCGGCAAGACGGGACCGGCCGCGACCAACCACTTCGAAGCCGGCGGATTCGTGCGCGGCAACGACGCGGTCGACTACCCGAACCTGATGTTCCACTTCCTGCCGATCGCGGTGCGCTACGACGGCACTCCCGTCGCCGCCGAACACGGCTACCAGGTCCACATCGGTCCAATGTACTCCGACGTGCGCGGCAGCGTCAGGATCGTCTCGACCGACCCGAAACGCCACCCCGCGCTGCGCTTCAACTATCTGTCCACCGCCAACGACCGCAAGGAGTGGATCGAAGCGGTCGGCGTCGCCCGCGAGATCCTGTCGCAACCGGCCTTCGCCGGGTTCGACGGCGGCGAGCTTTCGCCCGGCCCCGAGGTGCGAGGCGACGAAGAGATCCTCGAATGGGTCGCCCGCGACGCCGAAACCGCCTACCACCCCTCCTGCACCGCCCGGATGGGGGTCGACGAAATGTCAGTTGTGGACCCGACGTCGATGAAGGTGCACGGCCTCGACGGCCTGCGCGTCGCCGACGCCTCCGCGATGCCCTACCTCACCAACGGGAACATTCACGCCCCCGTGCTCATGCTCGCCGAAAAAGCCGCCGACCTGATCGCCGGCAACACGCCCCTGCCCCCGGCGGCCGTCGACTTCTACCGACATTAGACACACGAAAGGCCAGACCCGTGGAACCCGCGCCCGCTCCCGACACGCAAGACGCCGACGCCCCGCGACGAAACCGAGTCAACTGGACCGTCTTCGGCGGATCCTCGGCGCTGATCCTGGCGCTGTCAATCTGGGCGATCGCCACGCCCGAAGGCGCGGCCAAGCATCTCGGCGCGGCCGTCAGCTGGATCTCCGCCGGCTTCGGCTGGTACTACTTCCTCGCCGCCACGACCTTCCTCGTCTTCGTGGTGTGCGTCGCCTTCTCCCGTCACGGCGCGATCAAGCTCGGACCGCAGAACTCCACACCCGACTACAGCCTCTTCGCCTGGGGCTCGATGCTCTTCGCCGCCGGCATCGGGATCGACCTGATGTTCTTCTCCGTCTCCGAGCCGGTGACGCAGTACATGGCCCCGCCCGAAGGCGACGGCCAGACCGTCGAGGCCGCCCGGCAGGCGATCGTGTGGACGCTGTTCCACTACGGAATCACCGGGTGGGCGATGTACGCCTTGATGGGCATGGCCTTGGGCTACTTCGCATACCGCATGCGGCTGCCGCTGACGATCCGCTCGGCGCTGTACCCCCTCATCGGCAAGCGGGTGCACGGGCGAAGCGGCGACGCCGTCGACCTCGCCGCCGTGGTCGGCACGGTCTTCGGAATCTCGGTGTCGCTGGGCATCGGCGTCGTCCAGCTCAACTTCGGGCTGAACTTCCTCTTCGGAATCCCGGTGGGCCTCGCCGCCCAGATCGGGCTGATCGTCGTGGCCGTGCTCATGTCCGCCGTGTCCGCGGTCGCCGGAGTCGACAAGGGAATTCGTCGGCTCTCCGAGCTCAACGTCGTGCTCGCCTCCATCCTCATGGTCTACGTCATGGTCGCCGAGAACCCGATCAAGCTGCTCAACAGCCTGGTGCTCAACGTCGGCGACTACGTCAGCCGCTTCCCCGGCATGACCATGAACACCTTCGCCTACGACCAGCCTGCTGAGTGGCTCGGCGACTGGACGCTGTTCTTCTGGGCGTGGTGGATCGCCTGGGCGCCGTTCGTCGGCCTGTTCCTGGCCCGGATCTCGCGCGGGCGCACCATCCGGCAGTTCGTGGCCGCCACCCTGGTCATCCCGTTCCTGTTCACGCTGACGTTCCTGTCGATCTTCGGCAACGCCGCGCTGAGCATGGTGCGCGGAGGCGACGCCGAGTTCGCCGACACCGCGGTGAACTCCCCCGAGCAGGGCTTCTACACGCTGCTGGCGCAGTACCCCGGCGTGACGTTCAGCGCGGGCCTTGCGACCTTCGTCGGGCTGCTGTTCTACGTCACCTCGGCAGACTCCGGCGCGCTTGTGATAGGCAACTTCACCTCGCGGCTGGCCTCGCCGACCGCCGACGCCGCGCGCTGGCTGCGGGTGTTCTGGGCCTCGGCCACCGGGCTGCTCACGCTCGCCGCGCTGCTCGTGGGCGGCGTGGACGCGCTCACCAGCGCCACCATCGTCATGGGCCTGCCATTTTCGTTCGTCATGTTCGGCGTGATGTGGGGCCTGTACCGGGCGCTGCGCGCCGAAACGAAAAGCACGGCGGACGCCCGCGGCGCCTCACAGCCCGAGCCCGAGACGGCAGCCGGCGAGTAGGTCCGCGTCCGCGCGCGTCACCGCTGCGGCGGTCGGGCGTTCGTCCAGACGCCGACGAACCGGGCGACGACGACGAACAAGAAGAGAGTGCCGGAGACGGTCTCGAAGGTGGCCAGCGAGCGCGCCCAGGGAGTGACCGGGACGAATTCGCCGTACCCGAGCGTGGCGAGGGCGCCGTAGCTGAAGTAGATCATCTGCTGCCAGTGCGGCGAGCGGCCTGGAGTCTGCGGGTCTTCGAAACTGCCGGGCTGCGCGATTTCGAGGATGCTGAACGTCGCGGCGAAGAACCCGCCAAGGATTAGGAACACGCATACGGCGGCCACGACCAGTTCGAGGCCGGCGCGCTCGTTCCGCAGGAAGACGAACCGCATCAGCGACACCATCAACGCGAACATGAACGCCGCCGACGAGGCGAGCATGCCGAGCGTCGCGGCGACGTCGTGCTGTGCGAACGAGTACCAGACGCCGAAGACGACGAAGATCGCGCCGAGCGGGAGCACGTAGACCACGCGCTGCCGTTCGTCGCGCACGGCAAGCAGCCCGAAGAAGACCATCCCCGCGTACAGCAGCATGTACAGCCCGGTCCACAGGTCCCCGTAAAGCGTGACGGGATATCCGAACTGCAGCAGCACCACGAAAAGCAGAAGCAGCCCGAGGTCTCGGCCGCGCGCGGCGGGGTGCGGACGGCGCAGCCGTTCGGGAACAATCGGCATGCCGCGATGAAACCAGGCGACCGCCGACTTGGCGGAGTGTCGCGCCGTCCAAGCGGCGCTACGCTCGCCGGGTGAACGCCGCTTGGCCCGCCTCGACCGAAGGCGTGCTGCGGCTGCCTTCGGGTCGGCTCGTGCGCGGCCGGGGGCTGCGCCGTCCGCTTCCCGCGGGACCGACGCCCGACTTCGCGCTTTACCTGCGCGGCCGCCGACCGCCTCCCGTGCCTTGGGAAGCCCGCTGGATTCGCTGGCCGGACTTCTGGCTTCCC
>JBOGDN010000577.1:0-1892 GCA_050742995.1 Stackebrandtia sp.
TCCCTGCGGCCCGGCGCGACCCAGCCGACATGCGCCGTACACATGCGCTTCTCCGTCGCAGGCGACCTGGAGAACACCCGCATCGCCGCCGGACGGCTGGAGCACGCCTGGGCGGTCAGCTACGCCGACGCCGCCGAGATCCTGCGCGACGCCGAACACCCGATGCGACCGCAGCTCGCCACGGCACACTCCCTGGCCGCGATCCTGCTGGCCCGGCGCCAACGCGCGGGCGCGCTGGCGTTCTACGACCTGTTCAAGGGCTACGCCACCAACGAAGAGGGACATCTGGTCCGCCTCGGAGACAACCAGCGCAACGCCGGATACGTCATCGTCCAGGAGCTCATGATCGCCGCGAACGCCGCCGCCGCCACGTGGTGCGCCTCGCGCGACCTGCCGATCCTGTTCCGCAACCACCGCGCCGCCGCCGTGGGCGGCAGCCGCGAAGACCTCCTGTCCGAACTGGAGACCGCCGAGGCCCGCGGAGACGCCGTCGGCTACGAGCTGCTGCGCAAACGCATGGGCGTCGTCCAGCGGCCCGCCACCTACGAACCGTCGGTGTTCGGACACTACGGACTGAGCCTGCCGATGTACGCGCACAACACCAGCCCGCTGCGTCGCTATCCGGACCTGGTGAACCAGCGGATCATGCTGGCCGCCGCCGAAGGCGCCGAAAGCCCGTACACCTACGACGAGCTCGCCGAGATCGGCGCCGACCTCAACGCGCGCATGCAGCGCGATCGGGAACGCCGCGCCGAAGGACACAAAGCCGCCGCCCGCAAGGCCGTGCGCGAACAGCTGGCCGAAGCCGAGTACGCCACGCTCGAGACCCCGGAGTTCGGCAAAGTGCTGCGGCTGGCGCTTTCTCGCCCCGCGCCGCCCGCCGGCCTCGTCGCCGAAGCCGAACGCCGCATAGACGACGAGTCGCTGCCGCTGCGCGACTCCTGCGAAATCCTCACTGCCGGGCGAGATCCGCGCTGGAGTTCGCTGCGCACCCGAATCTACCGCGGTCTCGCCGCCGAGCCGAGCCGCGCGCTGACGGTCGTGAGCATGTACGCGCAGTCGGTCGTCGGCGGACCCGTCAACGACAGCCACGTGCGGTGGCGCTTCTCGTCGGTCGGGACGATTCGCAAGCCCTGCTTCGAAGCCGAGCTGCGCCTCGAACTCGGCGAGACCGTCCACGTCTCTCCGGCGCGGGCCCAGTTGTCGAAAAAGGACGCCAAGGCTCAGGCGGCGCTGGCGATGCTGGCGCAGGTGGCGGAGCTGCCCGACCTGTCGCACTCCGTCGAGGCTCCGGAACCCGAAGAAGACCCCGCGACCGCGCAGCCGGTGCCGTCGGGCCGCAATCCCGTCATGGCGGTGCACGAATACGCGCAGGCCGGCGTCGTGTCCCGGCTGTCGTGGTCGTTCGGCCAAAGCGGACCGTCCCACGAGCCGGTGTTCGAGTGCGTCGCGGACGCGGTGTTCGCCGACGACGGCGCGACGCTGCGCGCCCACGGCGCCGGCCCCGGAAAGCAGGCTGCCAAGACCGCGGCCGCCGAAGCCCTGCGTGCTCAAATCGAGTCCAGAATCGCCGAAGCCCCGGCAGACGCCGACGACTCCGAGACGGCGGCGACATGACGTCCGACGCCAAGCCGCTCGATTCGACCGCGCTGCACGACCTCCTCGCCGGAACCGCGCAGCGGGCCGAGCCCCGGCTGCTGGGGTGCGTGATCGCCGCGGGCGGGGTCGCGATTCGGCTCACCGAGGTCGAGGCGTACGCCGGAGAAGGCGCCGACCCCGGCTCGCACGCGCATCGCGGCCGCACTCCGCGCGTCGCCAGCATGTTCGGGCCGCCCGGGCGCGCCTATGTGTACTTCACGTACGGAATCCACTGGTGCCTCAACGTCGTGTGC
>JBOGDN010000578.1:0-3128 GCA_050742995.1 Stackebrandtia sp.
CGGCGCGGGCGACGACGGCGGGGCGACTGTTGGCTTTCATCGCGTACAGCAGCACGGCGCCGGCCGGCAACGCCTCGCGCACGCGGCGCACCCGCGCCGACAGGACCGACAGGTCGTAGACGTAGCCGCACACCGGGCGCGGCAAGGCCGCGATCGCCTTGGCGACGCGCGGCGGCGGTGCGGCGGCTTCACGCGGCATGAGGGCCTTTCGGGTCGTGTGCGAAGTTGAGGGCGTGGACATGACAGTAGGGACGGCGCGGCGAGCGGCCGCACGGTGGGTGGAGCAGCACGCCGCACGCGTCGACGGGTTCGCCGGCGCGTACTTCAGCGGCTCGACGGTCGGGCTGGGCGACGACGCCCGCCTGCCGGCGACCTCCGACGTGGACGTCATGGTCGTCGTCGACGCGGACGCCGCGCCGCTCAAGCCCGGGAAGTTCGACTACGACGGCGCGCTGCTGGAGGCGACCTACCTGCCGCGTGCCCGCGTCGACGATCCCGAAGCGGTGTTGGCGTCGCATCACCTGGCCGGAAGCTTCCGCGTCGACGCGATCATCGCCGACCCGACCGGGCTGCTGCGACGGGTGCACCGCCACGTCGCGCCTCGCTTCGCTCAGCGCGAGTGGGTGCGGCGTCGCTGCCAAAGCGCGATGAGCGCCGTCGAAAACTGCCTGGACGGCGTCCGGGTCCAGGCTTCGTGGCCGGACAAGGTCACCGCGTGGCTGTTCGGCGCCGGCATCACCACGCACGTCGTGCTCGCCGCCGCACTGCGCAACCCGACGGTGCGGCTTCGCTACCTGGCCGCGCGGCGGGCGCTGGCCGCGCACGGCCGCGACGAGGTGTATGGCGAGCTGTTGGAGTTGGCGGGCTTGGCGGATGTGTCGGCGGCGTGCGTGTCGCGTCACTTGGACGCGTTGGAGGACACGTTCGACGCGGCCGCCGCCGCGGCGCGCACCCCGTTTTTCTTCAGCGCCGACGTTTCGGCGCGGGCGCGGCCGGTCGTCGTCGACGGCAGCCGCGACTTGATCGCCTCCGGCGACCACCGCGAGGCGGTGTTTTGGATGGTCGCCACGTTCGCGCGCTGCCACAAGATCCTGGGCGCCGACGCGCCGGGCTTGGCCGAGGAGTTGGCGCCGGGGTTTGAGGCGATGCTGGCCGATTTGGGCGTGACGTGTGAGGGCGACCTGGTGCGGGGCGCGCGACGGGTGCGGGACTTCACGCCGCGGCTGTGGCGCGTCGCCGAAGACCTCATGCCCGTCGACGCCTAAGGCGCGGTGCAGCGGGTTGGACACGGGCACGTGGCGGTCGCCGTCGTCGTCAAGGCGCATCGTCAAAAGCGCCTTGTGCGGCACCGTGGCGGCGGTGTAGAAGGCGCGGTCGGCGGCGGGGACGTCGGCTTCGGCCACGGCGTCGGCGGCGATGCGCCATGCGCGGCGGGGCGACATCGCGTCCAGGCGGCGCAGTTCGGCGGCCACGGCGGCGAAGTGGTTTTGAAAGACGGTGTAGGCGACCTTGGCGCGCATCACGTCGACGTCGTCGGTGTCCACGACCGACTTCGGGTGTAGGCCGGGACGCAGCCCGGCCGCGCGCATGCGGGGCCGGTGCAGCCTCAAACCTCCCAGGTCGCGCACGATCATGCGGCGGGGGCGGCCGTCGACGAACGTCGGCACGCAGTTTTGCAGGTGCGCCTCCAATCCGACGCCGTAGGCGGCGGCCAGGCGAAGGCAGGGAGCGATCAGGACGTCGGCGTAGCCGCGCAGGAACGTCTCGGGCGTGCCGCCGCCGCGGGCGTGCGCGCGCAGCAGTTCGCTCATGACGCTGTCGCCGGACACCGGCGAGGTCGCCGACAGCGTCGCCGCCGGCACGGGGAGCTCGCCGGCGGAGGCGACGTGGTGGAGCGGTTCGCGCAGCACGCACGTCAGGTCGCGCCGGGCCGGGTGGGAGTCGGGGAGGCTGACGGCGGCCGGCTCGGCCAGCAGCGTGAGGCGTCCGGCCGTGGCGGGGTCGGAGTCGATCACCTCGCGCAGGATCGTCGACAGGGCCGGGCCGTTGGCGGCGGTGGCCGGGGAGACGCCGCGACGAGTCGACGTGATGCGAATGTCCAGGGAGCACTTGAGGTAGGTCCCCGAATCGACGACGAGGGTGCGCACCGAGGCGGTGGGCACAGCCGACAGTCGCGCCTGCGGCACGTCGACCATATCGCCGCTGCGGTACAGGTCGCCGGCGCGTTGCGGCAGCACGTGCCGGTGCTGCCAGGGGTGGACGGGGATCAGGACGCGGTCGTCGCGCAGATGCTCGGCCAGGTGCGGGTGGGCCAGGGCCAGCAGCTGGTCGAGGCGGCGACCTTGCGGGTCGGCGGCGACGTCGACCGTCTCGGCGGCGGCGGAGACGAACCGCAGTCCGAAGGGGACGGGGGTTTCGACGTCGTAGTCGACGCGGTCGCGTCGGCTCCAGCCCAGCCGGGTGCGCGCGCAGGGGTGCAGGTGGTGCCCGAGGAACGCCAGCGGCTCGAACAGGCGGCACGCGGCCAGCTGCGGCTGTTCGGCGCGCAAAAGGCCCGCCAGGTCTATCAGCGACGTCGCGCCGCGTCGCCGCGCCAGGTCGGCCAGGCGTGCGGCGGCCTCGCCGCTGCGTCGAGACGCCAGCGCCAACCCGGTCACGGCGTCGTCGAGTTCGGCGGCCAGGTGCTGCGGCGGTCGCGGCAGCAGCAGCCGCAGCAGCGCGCACGGGTCGTCGACGTCGACGTGCCCGTGTGGCGTCGACAGCCTCGGGGGCTCCCGCAGGCTGATTTGGTCGAAGGCGTCGGCGCGGAAGCCGAATCTCAGTCGCCCTCCGGGCACCTCGACGTCGACGGCGTCGCCGCCGCTTCGGGCGCGTTGGCGCATTCCGTCGAGGTTTTCGCGCCATGCGGCGGCCAAGAGGCTTTCGGTCACGGCCGCGGCGGCGCGCGCGGTGTCGGGCGCCCCGGCCACGCGCGCTTTCACCGTCGCCTCGCCTGGCGTCCGCCGCTGATCGTCGTCGACGCCGCCAACGTCGTGGGCGCCACGCCCGACGGGTGGTGGCGCGACCGTCTCGGCGCGACCCGGCGACTGCGCGACCGCCTGTGCGACCTGGCCGAAACCGGACTGCCC
>JBOGDN010000579.1:0-5980 GCA_050742995.1 Stackebrandtia sp.
TCGAGCACCAGCAGCAGCCGTCGCCCCGCGCAGGCCGAGCGGAACCGCGCCGCCAGCTCGGCGACGTCGAGGTGGGCGGGCGCGTCGGCGCCGAGGGAGCGCAACAGGTGCGCCAGGCCGTCGGACGGCTCCAGCGGCGGGGTCTTCGGCGTCGCGCCGTGAAGGTTGACGTACAGCTGGCCGTCCGGATACTTCTTCGCCACCCGGCGACCGACATGAACCGCCAGTGTGGACTTTCCCACTCCGCCGGGCCCCGTCAGCACGGTCGGACGGCCGTCGCCGCGCGTGACGAGATCGGCCAGCAGTTCGGTCTCGGCGGTCCGGCCGGTGAACACCGGCAGTTCGGCAGGCAGTTCGGCCGGCGCCGGCGTTGTCGGCGCGGCCTCCTCGGGCTCGTCGGCTAGTACCTCCCGCTCCAGATCGCGCAGCCCCTTGCCGGGCTCCAGGCCCAGCAGCTCGACCGACAGCTCCCGGCCCTGGCGAAACACCTCGAGCGCGTCGTCGCGACGTCCGCCGCGGTGCAGCGCGCGCATCAGCTGCTCTCTGAAGCGCTCCCGCAGCGGATACTCGGCGACCAGCCGGCGGAGTTCGGCGACGAGTTCGGCGTGTTTTCCCAGCTCCAGATCGGCGTTGATGCGCCGTTCAAGGGCTGCCAAGCGCAGCTCGTCGAGCCGGTCGGACTCGGCGGCGAGCACGGTCACGTTCACGAGGTCGCCGTAGGCGGGTCCGCGCCACAACGCAAGGGCTTCGGTCAACGTCTCGGCGGTGCGCGCAACCCCGTCGGCGGTCATGCCGGACTTGCACAGCCGCTCGAAGGCGTCCACGTCCAGCTCGCCCGGGCGTACCGCGAACACGTAGCCGTCGGCGGTCCGCTTCAGACGTTCTTCGCCGCCCAGCGTCTGTTTCAGGTGATGCAGGTGCCAGCGCAGCTGATCCCGCGCCGAGGGAGGCGGCTGTTCGTCCCACACCAGGTCGATCAGGCGATCCGGGGAGAGCGGCCGTCCGGCGTGGCTGACTAGCAGCGCCAGCAAGAGCCGCTGCTTCGGCGCCGACGGAGTGACGTCCTTCCCGTCGACGACGACCCGAAGCGGCCCCAACACGCCTATGAGGTCGGTTTCGGCCCCTCCAGCGTGGGCCTCGGAGTCGGCGGGCGGTGTGATCTTGCCGGCGCGACGCAGCACCGTGCGCACCCGCACGGCGAGCTCGCGCGGGGAGAACGGTTTGACGACGTAGTCGTCGGCGCCGCCCTCCAGACCTGCGATGCGGTCGTTCTCCTCGGTGAGCCCGGTCAGCATGACCACCGGGATCGACGTTTCCTTGCGCAGCCGGCGGCAGACGTCGAGTCCGTCCATGTCGGGCAGCATCCGGTCGAGCACGACGAGATCGGGGAGAGTGGACAGGGCCTGTCTGAGTCCGGAGGCGCCGTCCGCGGCGAAGTCGACTTGGAATCCCTCGCGGCGCAGGTAGCCGGCGACGACGTCGGCCAAGACGGTGTCGTCGTCGACGACCAGCACACGCGGTGCGACGTCGGATGCCATAGACACACAATGACCCATGCTGTTGCGTCGCGCCAATCCTGGGTGAGTTCGTTCGCGGTTCGTAAGGAACTGTATCGGCGAAGCCCGCCCGCGACGCGTATACAACGCCGACACAACGGTCGTCGGCGAGAGTTTGTCGCGGCGATGGCGCAGGGCACGAGCGGCGGCAAGCGATTGAAGACCTGATAGAGCTAGAGACCGGAGGGCGGCGCACATGGACGCCGGACTGTGCCTGATGACGGGGATACTGGCCGCCTCGGTCGTGCTGATCGCGGTGTTCGTCGTCCGCGAGAGCCCGCAGCCGCCGCCCCCTCCTGCTGAGACGTGGAAATGGCAGCCGCGAGGCAAGTGGGCCGTGCGCGAACTTGCCGGCAAGGAGATCAAGCAGATCCTCACGGCGTGCGCTAGCCGTCCTCCCTTCAGAGCCGGCTACGGCGACGTCGGCGACGTCGACCGGCGCCTGGTGAACGGCCACGCCGCGCTGGCGTTCGAGTACGGCCTACACGTGTCGCGCGAAGCCGGCGCCTTTACGAGAGGGTGGATCGAGTGGACCACGGTTTACGCGATCGCCGTCGAACCCCCTCGCCACGACCTTGAGTTCTATCCGTACGACATGCACGGGTACGGGGTGATCAACGACCGGACCGTGCGCCGCGTATCCCGCGAATTCGACAAGGCGTTCCGCGCCGAGTCCTCTCGCCCGCAGACAGCCGAACGCCTTCTGAGGAGCCACTCCGATTGGATCCTGCGCGACAGACGGTTCCGCAGCTGGCCGGTGCGTTTCACAAATCGATGGCTCATGACCTGGCACGAGGGACCGATCGCCCCGGCGGACCGGCCTCAGGCGTTCGTGTTCCTCACCGAAGTAGACCGTCGCCTCCGATGACGTGCCCTGTCCTGCCGCGACTGGTTATTGGCCGGCCGCCGCGTTGATCTGCGCGGCAAGCAGTTCGGCTTCCTCGGCCGTGAAGCTGTTGGTGATCTCAACCTCCTGGGACGACTCCGCGCCCGGCAGGAGTTCCGGCGCGAACACCACATGGACTCCCGCCACAATGGCGACTTGCTCGCCGAGGTTGGCTGAGGCGAGCTCTTTCCACTTGTCGGCGCCCGCGTCGGTGAAGTCGATCTTCACGACGTGCTCATCGGGGCTGAACTGCGACTCCGCTGTGTCGGCTCGCGCCACGTCGGACGCGTCGAGCTCGGCCGGCCCTAGGTAGTTCTTGACGTAGGCCGTCTGCGCGTCGCCGGCGGATTCCGGGCCTTCATAAGACTGGCACGCCGTCGCTTCGGCGTCTGGATCCAGATCGTCCTCGGCGCGCGCGTCGAGCTGACCGCACCCGATGGACGGCACATAGAACTGCACCTTCGCGGGAAGCACCGCCACCTCGCTCGGCGTCAGCTCGCCGAACGGCGCCAGGATCTCCGCGGTCTCCTCGTCCTCGGGATTCACCGGCGCCTCAAGCGACTGAGCCAGCTCCGCGGCCTCGGTGCCGACTGCGTCCCACACCGCCTCCAGCTCAACGTCCTCCGACTGGCCCGACTCCTCCTGGCCCGCCTCGCCGTCGCTGCTGTCGGGCGGCGCCGTCTCCAACACCGCCCGAAACTGCATCTGCACCGGCTCGACGTCCGGAGGAACCCCCGGCGACGCGACCTCGCCCGCCTGCGCACACCCGCCGAGCAACCCGACCACGCCGACCACCACCGCCAGCCGCACCCCGCCGAACCGTCCAGACATATGAGAACCCTACTCGCGCGCCGCAGTGTCAACTGACGAACTCTGTCGCGGTTCCGGGCGTCGCGTTGGCAATGCCTGGCCTTGGCGGCAGGTATTTCTGACGTGATTTGGTGTCGACCGCGTCGCTCATAGACGAAAGTGCGCCCCCAATGGCCAATTTGGCGTTGTCAAATTCTATAATGGCATCATTGAGAGACCCCTTCATGCTTACGATGATGTCTTCGACGAGATCGCCAGAGACAGTCCATGATCCAGCCTTACCGGTGGGTGCTCCTTTTGCTCCGACCTGCGACTGGATACCTGAAGTCACGCCGGCCGCTATTGTGAAGCCCGCGGCGACAGCCTGAGCCGTGACCGCCAATGAAGCGCCGCCAGTGACTGGTATTCCCGCGACACCGGCGGCAATAACGAAAACAGCTCCCGCGATCTGCAGCGCTTGAGGCACGTCTTGTCCGGAGTCTTCCAGCGCGAGAATTGTCGCATCAGCGATATGGTCTACATCTATGCGTAGGGCAAGTAGAGCATCTCGACAGGCTTCCAGAGACGACTTGAGTGCCTCGATGGCGATGATTTGATGGCCGTGCGCCGAGTTGAAGCCTTTCAACCACACTTCTTTGAAATTTGTGACGGCTTCGGAGTTCCATCCAGAGAGCTTTGTGTAGAGAGCCGACTTGGTGTGGCCGTCCGAGCCGCCAGCTTCATTGAGTCTCAGACTTTCTATGGCGTCAGACAAGTCTTTGATCATGGGATTGAGGTTATACGGATCCGGCGTGAGGAAACTCTCGAATACACTCGAGATCCAGCCGTATTCCTCGTACCTGAGGTTACGCCAACTCTCCTTGGTCGGCGGCGGATACGCTCCTGTATCCGTCACGCCCTCTCTGTTCGGCGGAGGCGTGTTGGCCTCCTGGATCTCTCGTTGTCTCTTTGACGCAGCGAGATTTTGAATCCTCGTAGCCTTGTTCCTAATGGTGTCCGCAGCTACATAAGATAGATTTGTCATCGTGTTCCACTTTTCTCTTTAGGTCGAATAATCTGACTACTCGGTCGGATCTCCAGGTTTCTTGGTATCTGGTATTGGCGGCCGAACATCGTCAATGGTGTTCCCATCCCTAATCTTTCTGAACCCTGCGGCTCCCGCAGTATCGGCATTTCCGTACTCGGTCGCAGCCGATTCCAGCGCTACGCCGACGTCGCGGAGAATATTGGACGTTTCTGTCAAGACGGCCATGATAGAAGCTTGCGCCTCTGACCAATCGGAGCCGAGTGTTGTACCAGACAGCCGCTCAACGAATACGCTTCCGGCAGCTGAGCCGGCGTGATGAACCTTGTTGTTTGTCGTGGCAAATGCCGCTGCCATCGTGGGTAGATCTCGTCTACCCGCCAGATATAGATTCCAGAGTTCGCCTTCTACGTGTCCGCTGGAGTCGTTCATATTTTTTCCTTTCGTTTCACGAAGATTGATACGCGTTCTTATATGCCCTGTCGACGCACTTTTCGAAAGCTTCGTGTGCGGTTGTGATCGCATGATTGACCTCAGTAGCCAACTGGGTCTGATTTACGTCTAGACGATTGAGGGTTCCCGGGCGGATGTTGACATTGAAGTCGCCACGTCCAGACCAAGACGCCTGAACAAATCCCCTAAGAGAGGAGGCGGATTCCGCGATCTTTCCAACCTCTTCTGAGAACCTTTGTCGTCGTTCGTCGAAAGGAAGCTCACGAGGCTTTGACTGCTGAGGAGATTGTCTACGTTCGCCTTCGGCAGTGGGATTCGTAGCCTTCGCATAGCCGTGGCAGACGCCCTTGACCGCCGCTATGATTTGGAGCGCAAGTGATTCCTCAGTGTGACCGCTGTACGTGTCGAGTCGCAGCTCGATGTTGATTCCCTCTGTGACGGCATAGTGAGCTCGCACTGTCCCGTCGGGCGATATGACGTTGATCTTCATGCGCTCAAGTCGTTCGAAGAAGTCTTCCATGGGTCGCTCCTACCCGGCTTGGCCGTCCGGCGACGTATTGCGGGAGTTGGTGATGACGCCTCGCCCCGCCGTGGGCATCGACCAGAGGGAGTCTCCGGAGTCGTCGTCCGGTGTCGACGTGGACAGACGCTGGATTGTGCGGCGTTCCCGTTCCCTGGGTTGCGGTTCGTCGTCAGGGATGTCGGGGCGTCGGTTTGCTACCGGTCCGGGGTCGTAGGTCGTCTCGCTGGGGGCGCGGCTGGTGATGACTCCCGGAACTACGACGGTGTCGGGTTTCCAGGGGTGTTCGGCGGTCTCATCGTCGCGGCGGCTGAGGCGTCGCGTCTCGGCCCTGGTGGTTTCGGGCGACACCGTGGGCTCGGCGATGGGTTTTGCCGGCCCGCTGCGAATGACGCCTCGGTTCAGCGTCTCGTTGTTGTAGACCGTTTTGGGCATTCGTGTGATGCGGAATCGTGTGCGTCGGCGGGGGGACCTGATTACCCCGTCTTTGCCGATGAGGGCGCGTTTGGGGGGTTGCGGGGTGCGGCTTGGGGTCGTGCTGGGGCGGGTGCCGATGACGGGGCGGGCCAGCGGGTTCGGGACCGGGCCGCGGGGGGCGGGGGCCATGCCGGTGGAGCCCGGGCGGGAGCCGATGACCGGTTTGACGGTCGTCTGCGGCGGACGCGGGGTGGTGGGCGGCGTCGATGTGGGCGCGCGTCCGGGAAGGGCGCCGCCGGGGCGCGGCGGCGAGA
>JBOGDN010000580.1:0-10726 GCA_050742995.1 Stackebrandtia sp.
GCCGAAGACCGCAGGCTCGACCTGGTCGCCGAGATCGACGGACGCGTCGTCGGCTTCTGCTGGGCCACCCTCGACCGCGAGGTCGAGACGCCGGGGAGCGTACGCGCCAGCGTGATCGTCGAAGCCGCCAGCCGCCGCCGCGGCGTGGGCCGGGCTCTCCTGCACCGGGTGCTCGACCACTGCGTCGACATCGACGCGAAGACGATCACCGGCAAGTTCGGCTCGGAGGAGGGGGCGGCCTTCGCCGGCAAGCACGGCTTCGCCCCCAGCCGCACCGAACGCATCTCGCACATGTCGCTCGACCACATCCCGCCGCAGCCGGTCGCGCCGGAGGGAATCCGGCTGGCGTCCCTGCGCGAGGTGGGCGACCTTCATCCGCTTCACGAGCTCGACTCCGCGGTCGTCGCCGACATTCCGGCCGACGAGCCGTGGCTGCCGCTGCCGTTTGAGGACTGGAAGCGGATTCACGCCGACGACCCGCGGCTGGACTACGACTGCACCGTGCTCGCCTTCGCCGGCGATCAACCCGTCGCCCTGGCCTGGATCGACCGGGTGGACGCGCGCGCCTGGTCGGGCCTGACCGGCACGCACCCCGACTGGCGCGGCCGCGGCCTCGCCAAGCTGGTCAAGACCGCGGCCCTGCGTCGGGCGCGCGAACGCGGCGCGACCGACGCCTACACCAACAACGACGAGACCAACGCCGCCATGCTCGCCGTCAACACATGGCTGGGGTACCGGCCGCACGCCGAGCAGCGCACTTGCGTGCGGCGGCTGTTATTCGGGGATCCGTCGGGTTTGGGCGGGGCGACTTATTCGGGCGGCCATTCGTGAACAGGCGTGTTGGACGAGGCGTAGCGGGCGTAGCGTCGCATCATTTCGCGCAGCGCCTCCGGTCGTGAAATCCGCTGCTGGCTCTCCAATCGGGTGACGCATCCGACCTGCCAGACCGCGCCGTTGACGCGGGTGCGGCAGCGGCCCTCTATAACGGACAACAGGCGTTCGGCTGTTGCCGCGTCCACGCCGAGCCGGTCGAGGCCCTCGGCGGCTTTGGGAAGCATCACGTCGACGGTCAGCGCGCGGGCGGGGATCTCGCCGACGCCCGGCCAGGTCATGTGAGCGTCGATGCCGTGCCGGGCGGCGGCGACGAAATTCTGTTCGGCCACCGCGAACGGCAGCTTCGTCCATATCGGATTCTCTTCTTCGGCGAGGACCGCGACCAGGCCGAGGTAGAAGGCCATGTTGGCGCAGACGTCCACCGGGGTCGGCCCCGCCGGCACCGGGCGGTTCTCCACCCGCAGGTGCGGTCCGTTCGGGCCGACGTCGTACACCGGGCGGTTCCAGCGGTACACCGTGCCGTTGTGCAGCCGCAGCTCGCCGAGGTGCGGTACGCCGCCGGCCTTGGCGACCTCGACCGGGTCCTCGGCGTCGCAGCGCGGCACCAGGGGGGCGAAGTAGCGGACGTTCTCCTCAAACAACTCCAATGCGGACGAGATCCAACGCTCGCCGAACCAGGTGCGGGGACGTACGCCCTGCACGCGAAGCTCGCTGTTGCGGGTGTCGGTGGCCTGCTCGAACAAGATGACTCGGGTTTCGGCCCACAGTTGGGCCCCGAACAGATACGGCGAATTGGCGCTTGTCGCCAGCTGCATGCCGGCGATCGCCTGGGCGGCGTTCCAGTAGCGCGGAAACTGCTCCGGCGTGACTTGCAGGTGATATTGCACGCTGGTGTTGGCCGACTCCGGCGCTATCGAGTCGGTGTGCGTCCGCAGCGTCTCGCTTCCCTTGATGTCGAGCGAGATCTCCTCTCCTCTTGCCGCCATGATCTCGGCGTTGAGCACCTGATACCGCGGACCTTCCGTCAACGACTCCGGCCGGGCGTGCTCGCGTCGCATCGTAGGCAGCGTTCCCACCAACACCACCGACGAATCGGCCTTCCGAGCGCTTTCGTCGACCTCGCGCAGCCACGCCTGCAGCTCGCGCTCGTAGTCGCCGAAGCCGTCGCCCGCCACCGAACGAGGCGCCAGATTCAACTCCAAATTGAACTTTCCGAGCTCGTCCTGCACCGAAAGATCGTCCAGACGCGAATGCTGGGCGAGATACGACAAGACTTCTTTATTCGTCATCGCCGGATCTCCGGCGTCGCTGACAAGGTTGAGCTCGAGCTCCATCCCAGTTAAAGTTCGCTCGACGTCAAAACAGTCCTCATCGGTCATTATCCGCAGAGCGTCGAGACATCGACGAAGTTTGTCACGGTAACGACGCCGGTCCGCGTATGTGAACCCACGTCGCTCTACTTGCTCACCCATCCGGTCCTCCCCGGGGAATTGAGGTAGGTACCAACCGTAGAGCGTCATGTCACGTATCGGCTACCCGTCAAATCGCCCAGGAAGGGGCTTATGGTGCGCACATGGAGCACTTCTGTCGTCTATCCGACAGGAGGCTGGACATCTATAAATAACTATGTCTATGCACGGGCTACGTCATGCCGACGGAGGTCTTGCTCGTCGCCTTCGTCCACACGCGCACGACGTCGCGCACCGACAGCACGCCGACGACGTCACGCTCCTGCACGACGATGAGATGTCGAAAGCCGCCGCGCACCATAGCCGTGGCGGCGTTCTGAAGAGTCCATGAAGGATCGGCGAAGACCACGTCGCGAGTGAGGTGCGCGCCGACGCGCTCGACGTCGGGATCAAGCCCCGCGCCAAGGGAGTCCATGATGTCTCGCTCGGTCAGAATGCCGTGTCCCTCGGAGTCCGGGTCGACGACTACCGCCGCGCCCACGCGCCGCGCCGACATCATCGCCGCCGCCTGCCGCAGGGTGTGGGTCGGTCCAATTGACAAGACCATTGTGGTCATCGCGTCTTTGACCTGCATCGTCAACACCTCTATCTGCCGCGAGGGTCGGACTGCCCGCCCGCACCCCCTCCTTCACGGTGCTCATCGCGCAGCCGTCCCAGCAGCTTGACGCCTGCTCAAAGACGGCCTCCCCATATCATCCCGGCAGCGTGCCTTCGCCGCAACACCTTGGCGTAACTTTGAGCGGTCATGAGCAAATCGGCTTCGCGGCAGGTCGCGACCGCGCGCCGACGCCCGCTTTCGAACAGGAATTCGCATGAGCCGACAAACGTCCGCGCAGCCCCTCGGTTACGCCGACTTTCTGCAGGTCAATCGCGGCGGCAACCTCGTCACCCGGCTGCTGCTGCAGCGCATCGGCGCGGTGATCGCGCTGATCGCCCACCGGCTCGGCCTGGCGCCGACCACGCTCACGCTGATCAACGTCGTGCTGACGCTCGGCGCCTCGGCGCTGGTGATCGCGGTCGCGCCCGCGGCCGCCGCCAGAGACCTGCCGTGGTGGCCCACCGCGCTCGCCGCGGCCGCGATATGGCTGATCGCCTATTCCATGGACTGCTCCGACGGCCAGCTCGCTCGGGCCACCGGAACCGGCTCCCCGGCCGGCGCGCGCGTCGACATCCTGTGCGACGTGGTCAGCCAGTCGTCGTTCGTCGCCGCCGTGGCCGCGGTGACCTTGGAATACAAACCCGAAACCCCGGCCTGGTTCGTCGCGGTCTTCGCGTCGCTGTGGATGGTCAACCTGGTGACGTCGATCCTCGCCACCGGCGAGTCGTCCGGCTCGATCGTGGCCTCGAAGAACCTGGTCGTCGAGCTGGTCAAGCTGATCCGCGACTCCGGCGCGATCATCCTGCTGATGCCGCTGGTCCTGCTCGTCGCGCCTGAGGCGATGGTGTGGTTCATGGTGCTGTTCACCGCGACCAACGGCCTGTTCCTGCTGGCCAGCATCGCCGTCACCGCGCGCACCGCGCTGCGCGGCTAAACGCCTTCGACGCCGGTCTCGATCATCTCGCGGTAGATCTCCAGCTGCCGGGAGACCACCACGTCCGGGGAAAAGTGCGTCAGGTAGCGCTTCCGGGCGGTCTCGGCGAGGCCGCGGGCCGCGACGCTCATCCGCTCCAGTCCCGCGGCCACCGAGTCGGCGTCGGGCGCGACGGCGGCTCCGGCGTCTCCGATCATGTGCGGAGGCCCGCCCAGATCGGTGGTGAGCACCGCTCGGGCGTTGGCGAGCGCCTCGATGACGACCGTCGGCAGCACGTCCTCGCACACCGATGTGGACACCAGGCACGCCGCCGAGCGCAGCCGCTCGGCGATCTCCTCGTGCGGCACGGGGCCGGCGTACTCGACGTCGTCGCGTTCGGCCGCCGCGGCGGCGACCAGGTCCCGCTGCTCCCCGTCGCCGACGACGACGAGCCGGCCCAGCCGGCCGACCTCGTGGCGCCGCCACGCGTCGAGCAGCAGCTCGACGCCTTTTTCTCGCGACAGCCGGCCGACGAACACGAACCCCTCCCCGACCCGGTCGTGCGCGCCGGGGTCGGGAATCGAATTGGGTTTGACCGTGATCCGCTCCGGGGCCACGCCGTACTCGCGCAGGTGGGCCTCGATGCGTCCGGTCAGCGCGATGAAGCGGTCGACGCGGCGCCAGGTGCCGCGATGCGCCGCGAGGGTCGTGGCCATGATCAGGCTCTGCGGGCGCGATCCGCGGTAGCAGCCGTGCACGACGCCCGGCAGCCCGAAGGCCTTGTCGCGGCAGTCGTGGCACAGCCGACCGTCCCTGAAGTACAGCGCGTTGACGCACACGTGCCGGAAATTGTGGACGGTCTGCGCCACCGGGACGCCATGTCGCTGCGCGGTGCGCACCACCGCCGGCGACAGGAACGGGTACGGGTTGTGCAGATGCAGCACGTCGGGGCGCTCGGCCTCGATCAGCTCCGAAAGCGCGCGCTGCGCGCCGCGTCCGTATATCGGAGAGCCCGCGAGCGCCAGCTTCCGCGGCGCCGAGAGCGAGGCGATCTCGTCGCTGGAGCGCAGGAAGGGCACGACGTCGACGCCGGCCTCGCGCAGCTGGGCGATTTCCGTGTCGACTATGGAATTCTCGCCGGACGGCTGCGCGGACGAATAACGGTTGTGCGCGACGACGACCTTCACGACGGCTCCGACGACGGCGGGAATGGACTCAAGGTGTCGACCCTAGTCGACGGCGCGGTTCCGGCGTCCGGCGCGGGCGGCCGCGAAAGTCGTCGAGCGGCCCCGCGGCCACGGCCGGACAACTGCCCATACTCCTACAAACGCCTCACAATCCTCCCCGAACAGCCGACTGTCCGTCATGGCACACTAGGGTGCGCCTTCGTGCGTCGAGCCAGCCGCGCGCCCATCCCAGCGACAACCGGCCGGCACGTGCAACGTCCCGGTGGAGAGGTTCGTGGTGACGACTAGCCTGCAGCGTCCAGTCCAAGGACGCAGCCTTACCGAGACGCGGGTGAACGTGAACGTCGAACCGGAGACCAACGGCGTCCCCCGTTCGGCCTGGATGCGCACGTCCCGAGCCGTGACGTGGCACCGGCCCTACGCCATGCTGCTGCTGGTCGGCGACTACGCCGGGGCGCTCGTGGCGAGCGCGGCGGCCATCTGGTTCGCTCCCACGCCCGCCGCCGGGTTCACCTCCTGGGATCCGAACGTCGGCACGCGCACCGAGCCGCTGTTCTTCCTGATCGCGTACTGGCTGCTGCCGCTGATGTGGCTGCTGGTGCTGTGGAGCACCGGCGCCTACGACCGTCGGTATCTGGGCATCGGCACCGACGAGTTCAAGCGCGTGGTGCGCGCGTCGGTCGTGGTGGTGTCGATCGTGTCGGTGATGGCGCTGGTCTTCAAGACCGACCTGTCCCGGCTGGGAGTCTTCTCCGCGTTGATGCTGGCGTCGATCAACATCGCGCTTTTCCGCTTCGTGGCGCGGCGGATGCTGCATCTGATGCGCAAGCAGGGCCATGCCGTGCAGCGGGTGCTGCTCGTGGGGGCCTACCCGGAGGCGCTCGCGGTGCACCGGGTCGTCACCCGCACCTCGCACGCGGGCCTGACCCCGGTCGGCATCTACATCACCGAAGGCGCCGCCTCGGTGCGGGGACTCGAGACGCCCGTGCCGACCTACGCCAATCGAGACGTGGTCCGCCTCGCCGCCGACCTCGACGCCGACACCATCGCGGTGTGCGGCAACGCCGGCGCCGAGCCCGGAGAGCTGCGGCGACTGGCCTGGCAGCTGGAAGGCACCGGACGCGACCTCGTCGTGGCGCCCCAGCTGACCGACATCGCCGGCCCCCGCGTACACATTCGGCCGGTGGAGGGGCTGCCCCTGCTGCACGTCGAAGAGCCGACCATGTCGGGACTGGGGTGGCTGGCCAAGAACGTGCTCGACCGGATGGCCGCGCTCGGCGGACTGATCGCCCTGGCGCCGCTTTTCGTCGGCGTCGCCATCGCCATCAAGGTCACCAGCCCCGGACCGGTTTTCTTCCGTCAGTCGCGGGTGGGCATCGAAGGACGCACCTTCCACTGCTGGAAGTTCCGCACCATGTACGTCGACGCCGAGGAACGCCAGGCGGCGTTGATGATGGAGAACGAATCCGACGGGATGCTGTTCAAGATCAAGGAAGACCCCCGCGTGACCTCGGCCGGGCGCTTCCTGCGGCACACCTCGCTCGACGAGCTGCCGCAGCTGATCAACGTGCTCAAGGGCGAGATGTCGCTGGTGGGGCCGCGTCCGCTGCCGGCCGAGAACGGCGACTTCCTCGGCGACGTCCGCAGGCGGCTCCTGGTGCGTCCGGGCATCACCGGACTGTGGCAGGTGTCGGGCCGCTCCGACCTTTCCTGGGACGACGCGGTCCGCCTGGACCTGTACTACGTCGACAACTGGTCGTTGACCACTGACCTGCAGATATTGATGCGCACCGTCGGCGTCGTGCTGCGCCGCAAGGGCGCGTATTAGAGCCTCGAGGACGTCTCGGACGCGCCGCGCCAAGCCGGGCACGTCGACGCCGTGGCCGGTTGCCCATAACCTAGACAGATGAGCAACCACGGTCCCGGCTCCCAGTCTCCGCGTCGTCGCTCCGTTTACAGCGGCAGTGCGAAGGTGGGCTCCGGCTCGGCGTCTTCGCCTCCGCGCGCCCCCGGCGGCCGCGGACGCACCTACGGCGGCGGCAGGATCCCTCCGGTGCGGCAGGCGACCAAGGCCCGCATGATCGTGCTGGCCTGCCTGCTGGTCTCGGTCTTCGCCACGATCGGCGGCATCGGCGTGTGGGCCTACGCCAAGGCGCTCAACGACGACTTGGACCGTTTCGACGCGTTCGAGGGCCTGGAGGACCGGCCCGACGAGACGCCCGGCTTCAACATGCTCGTGCTGGGAACCGACTCCCGCAATCCCGACAGCGACGACCCCTCGCGCGCCGACACGATCATGCTGATGCACGTCCCCTCCACGGCCGACAAGGCGTACATCATCTCGCTGCCGCGAGACCTGTATGTCGACGTCCCCGCCGAAGGCGACTGGGGCGGCGGCGAAACCAAGCTCAACTCGGCGCAGTACCACGGCGGCATTCCGCTGATGGTCAACACCGTGGAGAACTACACCGGGGTGTTCGTCGACCACGTCCTCCAGATCGACTTCGACGGCCTCAAGGAGGTCGTGGACGCCCTCGGCGGCATCGACATGGACATCGAGGAGGCCACGAACCCCGAGTACTGCCTCGACTCCTGCGCCGTGTGGGAGTCGATCCACAAGAACCCGGAGGGGGAGTACAACAACTTCGAAGCCGGCGTCGAAGAGAACATGAGCGGCGAGCGGGCCCTGGACTACGTGCGGCAGCGCTACCAGTTCGCCGACAGCGACCTCTCCCGCATGCGCCACCAGCAGGAGCTGCTGATGGCGATGATGGACAAGGCCACCACCGCCGGAATCGTCGGCAATCCGGGCAAGATGCGCTCGTTCCTCAGTTCGATCACCGACGCGGTCACCGTCGACGAGAAATTCAACCTCATCGACACCGGGCTGCGTTTCATCGACATCCGCTCCGACGACCTGACCTTCATGACAAGTCCGATCGCCGGCACGGAAGACAGGGACGGCGAGAGCGTGGTCATCCCGGACGACGAAAAGGCGCCCGACATGTACGCCGCGATCGCCGAGGACTCCCTTGCCGGATGGCTGAAAGAAAATCCCGATGTCGCCGGCGAGGACGAAACCGCGGACGGAGAATAGACGTCTACTTGTAAACGGGCGAGCGACCGCACGGCGTATAGGGAATAGGGCCGTCTGGTCGATCGTCACGCTGTCGGGGGCGCCTTTACAATTTTGTGTTTGACACCTGGGCTTAACCTCCCCTTCCGGCACGACGCGAGGAAATAGATGAGCACCGACCGACGAGGCCAGCGACGCAGTTCCAAACCCGGCGGAAAGCCGTGGTTCGGGATAACAATGGTCGTGTTCGGTTCAATATTGGCGCTGACGTCGGGCAGCGCCTTCGTGTACACGAAATCGCTCTTCTCGACGATTGAAGATTCGGTGCCCACCGAGAACCTGCTCGGCGGCGAGGAAGACCCCGGCGCCGACATCGAGGGGCCGCTGAATCTGCTGCTGCTCGGCAACGACCACCGGGAGAACAACGACGAGGGCGACAAGATCGGCCGCACCGACACGATCTTGATGATGCACGTCAACAAGGACCTCACCGAGGCCGCGGTCATCTCGGTGCCGCGAGACCTGCTGGTCACGATCCCCGACTGCGGCAACGGCGTCGAATGCGAGTCGAAGGTCAACGACGCCTACCCGCTCGGCGGCGAGGCCGCCGCGCCCGGCGAGGAGCTCCAGGGAGCGGTCCAGAACCTCGCCGCGACGTTGACGGACCTCACCGGGATAGAGACCTTCGACGGCGCCGGACTTATCAAGTTCGACGGCTTCATGGAGCTGGTGAAGACCTTCGGCACCGTCGAGCTGTGCATACCCTTCGAAATGGAGGTCGTGCACACCGACAACGACAAGTACGAACTGGGCCCCAACGGGGGACGGATGATTCCCAAGGGCTGCAACGAGTACACCCGAGGGGTCGCCCTGGCCATCGTGCGGGAGCGCTACGCGTACGGACCGCACACGCCAGGCTGGACCGAGGAGTGGGGCATGGGCGACTTCGGCCGCCAGCAGATGCAGCAGCACTTCATCAAGCAGCTGCTGAAGCGGGCGAAGGACGAGGGGTACATGAGCGACCCGACGAAGGTCGGCCCGCTCGTCGAGGCGATCGGCGATCAGCTGCTGATGGACATCGGCGGCCGCTCCGTCGTCGACTACGCCTTCGCCCTCAGCGGCGTGGACATCTCCAACATGCTGACGCTGCGGCTGCCGTCGGAGTCCGCCGAGATCGACGGAACGTCCTATGTAGTGACACAAGAGGGCGAACAGCAGGAACAGGCCGACGCGTTGTTCGAAGCGATGCGAAACGACACCCTCGACCAATGGGCGACCGACAACCCCGAGTGGACGAACAACTCCGCCTAGTCATATAAAACCGCTGGCTCTGGACGCGCTGGCGCTGCCGGGCTACGGTGGCTTCCGGACAACCGCGCCCGGCGAGCGCCGGGTGCGGCCGCGATTCCTCCGGGAGGGCGACAGTGGCCAAGCAGGGAGACCGTCGAGCCGGCGACATCGGCGCGTCAAAGCCCCGATCGCCGCTGTGGGCGAAGCTTTTCGTGGGCTTCGGTTCGGTGCTGCTCGTCGTCTCCGGCGGCACGTTCGCCTACGCCGCGTCCCTGTTCGGCACGGTCAACGACATCCCGCAGGCCGACTTCGACGTCGAGGCGCGCGACAACGTCGAGGGAGCGCAGAACCTGCTGCTCGTCGGCGCCGACCTGCGCTCGGGCGCCGAGGGCGAGGCACGGGCCGACACGATCATGATCATGCACATCAACGAGGACCACGACAGCGCCAACATCGTCTCCATCCCCCGCGACCTGCGCGCGGAGATCCCCGACTGCGGCAACGGCCAGCCCTGCACCGAGAAGATCAACCACTCGTACGCCTACGGCGGCCCGGACCCCGCCGACGCCGCCAACAACCTGATGGAAGCCGTCACCGCCGAGACCGGCGTGGAGTTCGACGGCGTGGCCCTCGTCGACTTCGAGGGCTTCCTGGAAGTCGTGGAGACCTTCGGCGGCATCGACCTGTGCCTGTCGCAGGAGCTGTACTCCAAGAACGGCGACAAGACCTTCCCCAAGGGCTGCGACCGCTACGAACCCCACGACGCGCTGCTGATCGTGCGGGAGCGCTACGACTGGAACGACGGCGACTACGGCCGGCAGCGCATGCAGCAGCACTTCATCAAACAGCTGCTCAAAGAAGCCGACAAGCAGGGCTATGTGAAGAACCCGGCGAAGGTCGGGCCGCTCATCGAACAAATCGGCTCGCACATGCTCATCAACCTCGGGATCGAACCCGTCGACTTCGCTTTCGCCATGACGGACGTGAAGGCCGGCGCCATGGAGAACATCCAGCTGCCAAGCGAGCCGTCCGAGACCGGCGAGTTCGGAGACGGCCTCGACTATGTCGTCATCCGCGACGGCGAGCAGCGAACGGCGGCCGACGCGCTGTACACCGCGTTGCAGGAGGACACTCTCGACGAGTGGCTCGCCCAGTACCCGGACTACCTCAACGACGACGCGGGCGACAAGTAGCTCAGACGGTGAGCACGACCTTGCCGAGGTGACCTCCGGCCTCGAGCATTCGGTGCGCCCGCGCCGCCTCGGACATGGGTATCCGCGCCGCCACGACGGGACGGATGCGCCCGGCGGCCACAGCGGGCCACTGCCGCCGCGCGACCCCGGCGACGATGCGCGAGCG
>JBOGDN010000581.1:0-2254 GCA_050742995.1 Stackebrandtia sp.
CGCCCCGGCTTCGCGCAGGCGCCGCGCCGCGGCCGTCGCGCCCGCGTCGGTGGAGACGTCGACGTCGGGCACTGCCGCGGCCAGCTCCGCGGCGTTGGGTTTGACCACGTCCGGACGCGCGGACAGCGCCGCGCGCAGCGCCGGGCCGTCGCAGTCGACGATCACCGCGACCCCGGCGCGTCTGGCTTCGGCGGTCATGCGCGCGTACGTGTCGTCGGGCAGTCCGCACGGCAGCGAGCCGGAAAGCACCGCGACGGTCGACACCCGCAGCAAGGCGACGTAGCGCCGCCAAAAGCTCTCCCACTCTTCGGCGGTCACCTGTGGGCCGGGCTCCCAGAACCCGGTGGCGTCGGCGTCGTCGGCGACGACCACGGCGCGGCGGGACTCCCCGGCGACCGCGGCGAAGGAGTGCCGCAGCCCCGCCGGGATCCGCTCGGCGATCTCGACGCCGGTGCGTCCGCCGAGCAGCCCGGTGCTCAAGACGGGCGTGCCGAGGGTGTGCAGGACGCGGGCGACGTTGAGGGCCTTGCCTCCGGCGGCGGCTTCGACCGCGCGCACCCGGTGGGCCGAGTGCGGTCGCACCTTCCCGTCCACCCGGTACGTGACGTCGAGGGCGGCGTTGAGGGCGACGGCGAGGATCACCGATCCGCCCAGACGCCCGCGCGCATGACCCCGCGCAGCTCCAGTTCGTCGGAGTACACCAGCAGGTCGGCGCGGGCGCCGGGGTCGATGCGGCCGACGTCGTCGAGGCCGAGCAGCTCCGCCGGCGTCTGCGAGGCCATGCGGGAGGCGGTCTCCACGTCGACGCCGGCCAGCTTGACGGCGTTGCGGAACGCGTCGTCCATGGTGATGACGGAGCCGGCGAGCGATCCGTCGGCCAGCCGCGCGGCGCCGTCGGCGACGGTCACCCGCATCCCGCCAAGCTCGTACTCGCCGTCGGCCATCCCGGTCGCGCTCATCGCGTCGGTGATCAGCATCGCCCACGGCGCGCACGAGGCGTGGGCGGCGAACGCGAGCGTGCCCATGTGCAGGTGCGCCGGGTCGGCGATGAACTCGCAGATCACCCGCGGGTCGTCCAGCAGCGCCGGGATCGGGCCGGGGTCGCGGTGCGTGAACGGGCGCATGCCGTTGAACACGTGCGTGGCGGCGGTCGCGCCCGCGTTGATCCCGGCCATGGTGGTTTCCCAGGAGGCGTCGGTGTGCCCGATGGAGGCGATCACGCCGCGTACCGAAAGCCACTCGATCGCCTCGAGCGCCCCTTCGCGCTCGGGAGCGATCGTCATCATCTTCACCGCTCCGGCGCCGGCCTCCACGAGCCGGTCCAGCTCGGCGAAGTCGGGGTCGCGCAGCTCCGCCGGGTTCTGCGCGCCGCAGCGGACCTCCGAAAGGTACGGCCCTTCGAAGTGGATGCCGGCCAGGACGCCCTCCTCGACCAGCGGCGCGAACGCCTGGGTGGCCTTCAACATCAGGTCGAACGGGGACGACACGAGGGAGGCGAGCGTCGTGGTGGTGCCGTGGCGCAGGTGAAACGCGGCGACCGCGCGGGCGGCGTCGGCTTCGCCCACGGTGTAGGACGCGCCGGCGCCGCCGTGGCAGTGGACGTCGACGAACCCCGGGACGATCCAGCCGTCCGGTTCCCCTTCGCCTTCGACGATCGCGGCGACGCGGTCGCCTTCGACGCGCACGACGCCCGGGATCGCCCCGTCCGGCGTGACGACCCTGGCGTTGGGCGGAAAGTTCACGCGGTCTCCTTAAAGAGCAGGTCTTATATTCGGCGCCGTGCACGGTTACGCTCGTACCGCCCAGGCGGCGCCTGGATCGGCACGCATCCAAGACCATCGTCTCGCTTGCTTACGTCGCTAGAGCGTATTCGGATCGACCGAATGCGCTCTAAGTCGGTCAAGCCCAAGCAGTGCGGCGCCGATGCAGCCGGACTCGTCGCCGAGCTCGGCGCGCACCAGGTGCGGCAGCACGTGAAACGTGGCGCGCGAGCGCATCGCGGCGCCCAGCGGACGCAGCAGGGCGTCCCCGGCCTCGGCGAGGCCGCCTCCGAGCACGATCGTGTCCGGGTCGAGCATCGCCACGGCCGTCATCAGCCCCTCGGCGAGGCAGTCGATCGTCTCCTCCCACAGCCGCGCGGCCGCGGGATCGCTTTCGGCCGCGGCGACGATCTGCTCGGCGCGCAGATCGCGACCGGTCTGCTCGCGGCAGCGTCGCTCCAGCGCCGCCGCCGAAGCCAGCGCCTCGAGGCAGC
>JBOGDN010000582.1:0-5953 GCA_050742995.1 Stackebrandtia sp.
CACCTGCACGTTCTGCATCGTCCCCAGCCTGCGCGGCAAGGAGAAGGACCGCCGGCCCGGCGAGATCCTGGCCGAGATCGAGGCGCTGGTCGCCGAGGGCGTTCTCGAGGTGACGCTGCTCGGCCAAAACGTCAACTCCTACGGCGCGGAGTTCGGCGACCGGCTGGCGTTCGGCAAGCTGCTGCGCGCCTGCGGCGAGGTCGCCGGCCTGGAGCGGGTGCGTTTCACCAGCCCGCACCCGAAGGACTTCACCGACGACGTCATCGAAGCGATGGCCGAAACGCCCAACGTGTGCCACCAGCTGCACATGCCGTTGCAGTCCGGCTCGGACGCGACGCTGAAGTCGATGCGCCGCTCTTACCGGTCGTCGAAGTTCCTGGGGATCATCGACAAGGTCCGCGCGGTCATGCCGGACGCGGCGATCACCACCGACGTCATCGTCGGCTTCCCCGGCGAGACCGAGGCCGACTTCGAGGCTACTTTGGACGTGGTGCGGCAGGCGCGGTTCGCCGGCGCGTTCACCTTCCAGTACTCCAAGCGTCCCGGCACTCCCGCCGCCGACATGGACGGGCACGTTCCCAAGGCGGTCGTCCAGGAGCGCTACGAACGGCTGGCGGCGCTGCAAGACGAGATCGCCTGGGAGGAGAACAAGAAGCAGGTCGGCCGCGAGGTCGAGGTCCTCGCGGCGGTCGGGGAGGGGCGCAAGGACGCCGAGACCGGCCGCCTGTCCGGACGCGCTCGCGACGGAAGGCTCGTCCACTTCGACGCCACCGGCTGGGACGTGCGCCCCGGCGACGTGGTCTCCACTGTGATCACGCACGCCGCGCCGCATCACCTGACCGCCGACGACCTGCTGCTGGATCACCGCCGCACCAGGGCCGGCGACGCCTGGGAGGCCGGGCACGCCGTGAAGACTCCCGGAGTGTCGCTGGGGATGCCCGCGATCGGCGCGCCGGCGGAACAGCCGGAAGGCGCGTGCTGCCAGACCTGCTGACAGGCACGCGCCTCGGCGTCGCGGGACGTCAGCCCAGCATGCGCCGCCGCAGCGCGTCGACGCCGTCGAACTGGATGACGCGTGCGTAGGCCTCGACGCCGCCGTAATACGCGTCGATGTTGCGCAGCAGCCCGCGCATGGCGTCGGCCTCGGCGGTGAATCCCCACCCCTGTGGCGGGGTCTCGGGGGAGCGCCAGGCCCAGAAGCGCGCCATGCCCTGCGTGGTCAGCGCGTAGTCGGAGACGATGTCGTCCTGTTCGACGCCGAGCAGCCCCAGCGCGACCGCGGCGATGATGCCGGTGCGGTCCTTGCCGGCCATGCAGTGGAACACCATCGGCGTGGCGTCGCACATCAGCCCGAGAGTGTCGCGAATGGCCTCATGGCCGGTCTCGAGCATGGCGGTGTAGCGCTCGGTCAGGAAGCGCACGGACGACGGCTCGGCGGCGACGTCGCGGTCGGCGAACCGCTCCCACATGATGTGCTTGAGCTCAAGGTGGCGGACGGAAAGCCCGTTCTCGGCCGGGAACGAGCCGGTCTGAGCGATTTCCTCGGGACGGCGCAGGTCGACGACGGTGCGCACTCCCAGCTCTTCGCGGATGTGCGTGATGTCGGAGTCGGTGGCGTTGCCGAACTGATCGGAGCGGAACACCAGCCCGGAACGGACTTCGCGGTCGCCGTGGCCGGTGAGGCCGCCCAGGTCGCGCAGATTGAAAACCCGCTCCAAAGGAACAAAACGGTCGTCATGGGCTGAGCTCAAGATGCGAATCCTTCTCGTCGGGGTGGACAAGGGCGCACAGCGGGCAGAGCAGACCGCGTGATGCTGACGCCGGCGGTCCGACTCTGCCCGATGTGTCGTCTACTGAGCTTTTTCAGCCAGCTCCAGGAATTGGCGCTTGTTGTTCAACGCCTCCTCGGCCTTTTTGATGCGCTTGGCGTCGCCGTCGTTCTTGGCGCGCTCCAGCTGTTTTTCGGCCTTGGCGACCTGCTCGCGCATCTGCCCGAGCAGCGGGTTCTCCTGCACCGGAGTGCGGCGCCAGGCCACGTCGAGAGCCGCGCGGACCTTGTCGTCCACGGCGCGCATCCGCCGTTGCAGTCCGGACGCCGACTCCCTGGGGACTCGTCCGACGTCCTCCCACTGGCCCTGAATGTGGCGCAGCTGCTTCTGCGCGGCCGCCGGGTCGGCCTCGACGTCGAGCGCCTCGGCGGAGGCGAGCAGCTCGCGCTTTTTGGCGAGGTTGTCCTTCTGCTCGTTGTCGCGGGCGGAGAACACCTCGCTGCGGGCGGTGAAGAAGGTGTCCTGCGCGGCGCGGAATCGCTTCCACAGCTTCTGCTCGGCGTCGGGCGCGACTCGCCCGGCTTCCTTCCACTCCTTCATCAGCTGCTTGAGCCGAGCCGCGGTCTCCGCCCAGTCGGTGGACGTCGACAGCTCCTCGGCCTCGGCGATGAGCTCTTCCTTGCGCACGGCGACGACCTTGCGCTCGGAGTCGAGGGACGCGAAGTGCGCGCCGCGTCTGCGGGTGAAGGAGTCCCGGGCGTTGGCGAACCGCTTCCACAACGCCTGGTCGGTCTTGCGGTCGGCGCCGTGGACTTCCTTCCACTCGTCGGCGATGGCCTTGAACCGATCTCCGGCGACCTTCCACTGTGTGGCGTTCGCGGAGAGGTCCTCGGCCTCGGCGACGAGGCTTTCCTTGCGGGCGACCGCGTCGGCGCGGGCGGCCGCCTTGACCTCGGAGGCTTCGGCCGCCTTGGATTCGGCGCGACCTCCGAGCTCGTCGAGGCGGCCGGCCAGGCTGTCCAGGTCCCCGATGGCGTGGGCTTCGTCGAGGGAGGAGCGCAGCTTCTTGATGGCGACGAGGGTGGCCTGCGGGTCGGCGTTGCCGGCGTTGAGACGGGCGGCGAGCAGGTCGACCTCGGTGACCAGATCGTCGAACCTGCGAGCGAAATGGGCAAGGCCCTCGTCGGCCGAGCCCGCCTGCCAGGAGCCGATCGCGCGTTCGCCCGCGGAGGTCTTGACGTAGACGGTGCCGTCCGCGTCGATTCGGCCGAACCGCGTTACGTCTGGGTTCTCACCGCTCATGCGTGTGCTCACGTCCTTCGCAGGGTCAGTTGTGAAGCCGGGCCTCATCGCCCGACGGAGTGTTCGCAATGTGCTCTTGACCGTGAGTGCCGCGGGATGCGCTTCAGGGCGCCGGGCACGACTTTCGCGCGGTCTATCGGTACTTTACGGTGATGCCGCCGCAGCCGACAACTCCGCATCAGCAGAATAGTGATGTTCTGGCTGCTTGACACCGCCTCGGCTTCGAAGTCGCGACGAAACCGTGACCTTATGGCAACCTGAGCGTCGTGTGATCGCAACGTTTCGCAACCCGGGAAGGAGCGCGCCGTGGGCCGAGCCGACGACGCGTCGCGTCTGCCCGGACCCGTCGTGGTCGTGTGCGGACCCACCGCCGCCGGCAAGTCGGCGCTGTCGCTGAGCCTAGCCGAGGCTCTGGACGGAGAGGTCGTCAACGCCGACTCCATGCAGCTGTACCGGGGGATGGACGTCGGCACCGCGAAGCTGACCGTCTCCGAGCGCCGGGGCGTGCCGCATCATCTGCTCGACGTCTGGGACGTGACCGAGACCGCCAGCGTGGCGGCCTACCAGGCCCTGGCGCGGCGGCGGGTCGACGAGCTGCTGACGCGCGGCAAGACGCCGCTGCTTGTCGGCGGATCCGGGCTGTACATCCAGGCCGTCGTCGACGAGATGGACTTTCCCGGCACCGACCCGCTGCTGCGCGCGCGCCTGGAAACCGAGCTGGCCGAGCTGGGGCCGCAGGTCATGCACGCGCGGCTTGCCGTCGCCGACCCGGCCGCGGCGCGGGCGATCCTTCCCAGCAACGGACGCAGGATCGTCCGGGCCCTCGAGGTGACGGCGTTGACCGGGTCGTTCGTCGCCGAACTTCCCGAGCGGCGAAGCGTCTACCGGTCGATTCACCTCGGCGTCGACCGCGACACCGCCGCGCTCGACGCGCGCATCGCCGAACGCGTCGACGTGATGTGGCGCGCAGGATTCGTCGACGAGGTGCGCGGGCTCGCCGCGCGCGGGCTGGTCTCCGGGCGCACCGCCAGCCGCGCCCTCGGCTACCGCCAAGTGCTCGACTTCCTGAGCGGCGACTGCGACGAGGAGGCCGCCCGGGAGCGCACCGTCAACGGCACCCGCCGTTTCGTGCGGCGCCAGCGTTCCTGGTTTCGTCGCGACGAGCGGATCACCTGGCTCGACGCCGCCGCCGAGGATCTGACGCGGCAGGCCCTGTCCGCGGCGCGCTCGTGATCGTCCCGGCGCCGCGTCATCGGTCGTCTGGAAGAACGCGAAAGGCCGGATACAGGCTCAAGGGGGCCACAGCGCGGAAGTCACGCCGGTCCAGCGTCAGAATCGCGTCGGTGCGGTACTTCTCGGCGAAGGCCACATTGACGGCGTCGGCCAGATCCAGGTCGAGATCCGCGTAGCGACGGCGCGTCAGCTGTGCCGTGTCGAGGATGTCGGCTGTGACGGGCGGGAGCACGACACGGCCTGCTTTCGCCCAACGTCTGATGTCGTCGACCGCACAATGTGCCGCGTTTCTGCCAAGCACGCGGGTGGCGACGTGGTCGATTTCCGCGAGAAGCACGGGCGAGATCACCAGCAGTCCTGCCGTGTCGAGCACCTCTCGTGCGGCCGATCCGTCCGGGTGGTCCGCGTCGAGCGCCGCCAGCAGGCCGGAAGTGTCGGCGACGATGACGATCACTCGTCGCGTTCCCGGGTTTCGCGGTATCGCCGTGCTTTGGCCTGCCACAGCTCGTCTTCGGCCGATTCGGCGGTGTGCTCGGACTCTACGGAGAACGTGTCGCCAAAGAACGGCTCATCCCAGAGGCGGTGCGACATCGCCGCCATGTGAATCGCCTCGCGGATCAGCTCCGCCTCGGCGAGGCCGAGCCGGCTGGCCGCGTCTTTGATCGTCGCCAGGTCGTCGGCCTCGGCGTAAACTGTCGTCCGTTTCAGAACCATATGTATATGGTAGCGCACGCATACATAGGTATATGTGCTCACAGGTACGCGACAGGAGAGGAGCGGCCCCCGAGTCACGCGACTCGGAGGCCGCGAAGCGCATGTCGGCCAGTGCGGATCTAGGGACGCGGCCTGGGGCTCTTGGTGCGCGACGGGTCGGACTCCACGTGGTGGCCGAGGGTCTCGTCGACGGCCTTGAGCGCCTCCGGCGACAGGGTCACGCCCGCGGCCTTGACGGTGTCGGCGAGCTGCTCGGGGCGGGTGGCGCCCACGATCGCCGCGGAGACGTTGGAGTTTTGCAGCACCCACGCCACCGCCAGCTGAGCCGTGGAAAGCCCGGCCTGCTCGGCGATCGGCTTGAGCCGCTGCACCCGGTCGAGCAGGTCGTCGTTTTCCAGGAAGCGGCTGACGAAGTGCTGATGTTCGGGGTCGCTGCCGCGGCTTCCGGCCGGCGCGGCCTTGCCGGGCAGGTACTTGCCGGTCAGCACGCCCTGCGCCATGGGGGACCACACGATCTGCCCGACGCCGAGCTCCTCGCACGCCGGAACGACCTTCGGCTCGATGACCCGCCACAGCATGTTGTACTGCGGCTGGCTGGAGACCAGCTGGATGTTCAACTCCCGGGCGAGACGGTGGCCTTCCCGGATCTCCTCGGCGGTCCACTCCGAGACGCCGATGTAGTGCGCCTTGCCGGCGTGCACGACGTCGGCGAACGCCTGCATCGTCTCCTCGAGCGGCGTCTCGTAGTCGTAGCGGTGCGCCTGGTACAGGTCCACGTAGTCGGTCTGCAGCCGGCGCAGCGAACCGTTGATCGACTCGGCGATGTGCTTGCGGGACAGGCCGCGGTCGTTGCGGCCGGGCCCGGTCGGGAAGAAGACCTTGGTGAAGATCTCCAGGCCCTCGCGGCGTTCGCCCTCCAGCGCCCGACCGAGGAC
>JBOGDN010000583.1:0-5192 GCA_050742995.1 Stackebrandtia sp.
CGTCGAACACGCCCTGGGCCGACAGCTCCACCGACGCGCCCGGCGTCGGCGGCTTGAGCGAGTTCGGGCGCGAGGTGGTGCGCGAGATGAACCGGCTTGGCATGCTCGTCGACCTGTCGCACGTGGCGCCCTCGACGATGCGCGCGGCGCTCGACGTCAGCGAGGCGCCGGCGTTCTTCTCGCACTCCAACGCGCTGGCGCTGTGCGGGCACCCCCGCAACGTTCCGGACGACGTGCTGGCGCGGGTGCGCGACACCGACGGCATCGTCATGGTGACGTTCGTGCCGGGCTTCATCACCGAGGAGGCGCGGACGTGGATGGACGCGGTCGAGGAGTTCGAGGGCCGCACCTCGGCGGCCTACCCCGACGACGACGGCGACGAGGAGCTCGCTCGCGTGCGTCGCACCCGCCGGGAGGCGTGGATGGTCGACAACCCCGCCCCGCCGGTGACCGCCTCCGACATCGCCGACCACCTCGACTACATCCGCCAAATCGCCGGGATCGACTGCGTCGGCCTGGGCGGCGACCTCGACGGGATCGGCACCACGCCGACCGACCTGCGGGACGTCGCCGGCTACCCCGTCCTGCTCGAGGAGCTGGCGTCGCGGGGCTGGAGCGACGACGACCTCGCGAAGCTGACATTTCACAACGTGGTGCGGGTGCTGCGCGACAGCGAGGCGGCCGCCTCGCGCGTGCGCGCGCGGCGCGGCCCGTCCCACAAGACCGTCGAGGAGCTGGACGGCTAAGGCGCGGCGGGCCGCCGGATTCGGCGTCCACTTCGGGTTTTCCACATTGCGGCGGTTATGCACAGGCAGGGTCATTTGGCCTGGTCGACGCCTAGTTTTTGGATATAGGCTGAAGCCATGGGGAGGAGGTTGGAGGCCCCCGCGGCAGCGCGCCGCGGGAGCCTCGGGTCGTCCGGGGACGGCCCGCGATCACCTCAAATCCACGCGGGGAATCGGCTCAGGCCCGCGCAGCGGCGCTCAGGCGGGTTCGAGCGCGAGCTGGTCGCGCAGCCTGCGGTAGCCGCCGGCCTCGGCGCCGAGCCAGGCCTGGAACGTGTGGTTGTCGGGAACCGAACGAAATGCCCGGCCGCGTCGCACGTCCACGATCACCGGCGTCGCGCCCGGGCAGGCCTCCGGCATCGCGGCGGCCGCCAGCCACAGCATCGCCTGCGCGTCGGCGGCGGGCAGGGGTTCGGTTTTGAGATACAGCAGGTAGGCCTCGACGCTTCCGTCGGGCAGCCTCGCGGCCAGGTGCGGGGTGACCCTGACGGTCAGGCCGTCCCCGCGCCAGCGTCCGGTGCGCACGGGCACGTGCTCGCCGCCGTCCAGCTGCGGCAGGAACCGCAGCCACCCGTCCACGACCGCCTGGTAGTGGCTGCGGCGCGACGGCGGGGCCTCGGCCAGCGCGTGTTCGCACACCGCCCGGTCGTCGCCGCTGCGGCGGCCGGCCAGGATCGCCGACAGGATGCGGCGGTAGAAGTCGCGGGCGGGGCTGTACGGCTCGCCGGACTGGGCGACGTGTCGAAAGGCCACGTCGACGCGAGCGGCTCCGCGGGTGCGCAGGTAGTCGACGAAGCCGTTCAAAGGGATTTCGAGTTGGCTCATGGGGTGTTCTCCCTTCACATTTACATCACGTTATGCGTCGGGTACGACATTTTTCGTGGTCAGCGGCCCGGCCCCAGCCGCCCGTCTTCGTTGCTAACCTTCATATCGGCTCATAATCGACGTAGAAAAACAACGGAGGCCGACATGGGAGACGCCGAAACCGTGGCCGAGAGTCTGCGGGGGTTGGCCACCGAAGGAGTCGACCCCCGGTTCTCGCGCATCGACACCATGCCCGCCGCCGAGATCGCCGCGATCATGAACCAGGCTGACGCCGAGGTGCCGGAGGCGATCGGCAAGGAACTGCCGGCCGTCGCCGCCGCGATCGACGCGATCGTCGAGAGGCTGGCCGGCGGCGGGCGGCTGCGATACGTCGGCGCCGGAACGGCCGGGCGGATGGCCGTCGTCGACGCCTCGGAGTGCGTGCCCACGTTCTCCACGCCCCCCGACCTGATCAAGGCGGTGCTCGCCGGAGGCGACGCGGCGTTCGTCAGCGCCGCCGAAGGCGTCGAGGACGATCGAGCAGCCGGCACGGCGGCGATGGAAGAACACCAGATCGGCCCCGGCGACGCCGTGATGGGCGTGACCGCAAGCGGGCGCACGCCGTTCGTCCTGGCGGCGGTCGCCGAGGCGCGGCAGCGCGGCGCGTTGACGGTCGGGCTGTCGTGCAACCGCGACGCGAGCCTGTCGCGAATCGCGGAACGCCCGATCGAGGTGGTCTGCGGCCACGAGGTCGTGGCCGGATCGACCCGCCTGAAGGCCGGGACCGCTCAGAAGATGGTCCTCAACATGGTCTCCACCATCACCATGGTCAAGCTGGGACGCACCTACGGGAACTACATGGTCGACATGAGCGTCCTCAATCGCAAGCTGGAAGTTCGCGCCGCCAAGATGGTCTCGGACATCACCGGCGCCTCCCTCGACGCCGCACGCGAGGCGCTGCGCCGCGCGGACAACCACGCCAAGACGGCGGTGCTCATGCTCGAGAGGTCCATGGACGCCGCCGCCGCCCGCGCCCTGCTCGAGCAGACTGGCGGCCGACTGGCGGAGGCGCTGGCCGTCCCGCGATAAAACCGCAGGTCAAAAATCAGTTGACAGGTTTGCCAGACCCCGAGACACTCTTACGTAATGTCGTGGACAGCTGTGCGCGCGAGGCGCACGGCGTGATGAGAGGAGGCGGACTTTCGATGGTTGCCGCTTCCTCGCGGCGTGCCGTCTGACGCTCTGACGCAGACCGCCGCCCTTCGCCTCCAGATCCTTTCCCTGTTTTAACTCCCGCCGCCGTGCGGCGCGCTCCCGCGCGCCCGGCGCCGCAGCAGAGTTTGAGGAGACCTCGCAGTGCACGAGCACGACACCTTCGTACGCATCCGCAAAAAATCCCAGAAATCCAAGCAACGCCTCGACGACGAGGACCTCGCCTTCGAGGCCGAAGAGCACGACTACTACCAGGCGTTCTTCGACGCCGGCGACGAACCCATGCCCGACCCCGACGGTCCCCCAGACGGCGACCGCTGGTCGATCTGGGAGCTGTCTGAGCCGCTGGAACGCGGCCCCGAGCCGTACCCGGACTGGCTGGTCGTGGAGGCCGCCGCCGTCGACTACGAGCTGGGCGTGCTGAAAACCGGAAAGGAGGCCGACGTCTTTTTGGTGGAGCGCGCGATCCCCGGCGGGGATCGGCGCTGCCTGCTGGCGGCCAAGCGCTACCGCGACAGCGACCACTCGATGTTTCATCGCAACGCGGGTTACCTCGAAGGCCGCAGCGTTCGCGACTCGCGTGAGAGCCGCGCCATGGCCAACCGCACCCAGTTCGGCAAGCAGGCTGTGGCCGGTCAGTGGGCCAACGCCGAGTTCACGGCGCTGCGGCGGATGAGCGAGGTCGGCGTGGCCGTGCCGTATCCGGTGCAGATCTACGGGACCGAAATCCTCATGGAGTTCATCGGCGACGCCGACGGCACGGCGGCCCCGCGTCTCGCCCAATTGCGCCCGGCGCCTAAAGAGCTGGACGACCTGTGGGCGCAGCTGGCGGAAAATCTGTCGCTGCTGGCGCGAGAGGGGTTCGCCCATGGAGACCTGTCGGCGTACAACATCATCGTTCACGATGGACGCCTGGTCGTGATCGACGTGCCGCAGATCGTCGATGTGGTGGTCAATCCGCGCGGCAAGGAGTTCCTGGAACGCGACGTGCGCAACGTCGGCGGCTGGTTCACCGCTCGGGGTTTGGAGGAGCGGCGAGTCGACGTTTTGCTACACGAGTTGATCGCGGACGCGAGAATCCGCTGAAGCAGGTGTGCCTCCTTTGCCGGGAGGCACACCCGCTTCGGTTGCGGCTCTTGCCGTCGGGCGGCGTGGCGTTGTAGCCGCCAGACGGCATGGTCGTCTACGTGCAAAAGGCACGGGGGCTAGGCCGGCCTCGCCGGCCACACGGTGCGCACCGCGCCCACGGGCTCGCCGCCGCCGAGAACCGGCGTGACCGCCAACTCGCCAAGCGCGCGCTCGTCGACGTCGAGTTTGGATAGATCGAGCGCGCGCAGCGCGCTTACGGCGACCGGGTACGAGGCGCGGATCGCGCCGTCGTCGATCTTGACGGCCACCGCGCCCACGCCGGGCGCCGCCAACGCCGCCACTCCTTCGGCGCCGCCTTTCGACAGCAGCCCGGGCACGGCCAGCATCAGCTTCGTGTCCTGGCCGCGGGTGCCCGACACCAGCTGCGGCCAGTCGCGCATCGCGTCGGCCACGGCGCGTTCCCGGCTGCCCGGCGCGGCTTGCACCAGGCGGAGAAACGCCCGCGCCAGACCACGCAGCGGGTACGCGAACAGGGGTGCGCCGCAGCCGTCTACGCCCACGGCTGAGGGCGTGTACCCGGACAGCTCGGCGACCGCGCGGCGGTTCGCCTGCTGGAGGGGATGCTCGGGGTCGAGATAGCCGTCTGCGGGATGGCCCGCGGCGACGCAGGCGGCGAGCATGGCGGCGTGCTTGCCCGAGCAGTTCATCAACAGCCGCGTCGCGCCCCCGCCGGCGGACACGATCGCGTCGCGGGCGGCCTCGTCGACGGGCAGCGAGGCGGGGCATTGCAACGCCTCGGGCGTCAGGCCCGCCCGCAGCAGCAGGCTGCGCACCCTGGCTACGTGGAACGGCTCCCCGTGGTGGCTGGCCGAGGCTATGGCCAGGTCGGCGGGGTCGTCGTAGATCAGGCCGGTGCGCAGCGCGCCGAGGGTCTGCATGGGTTTGGTGGACGAGCGCGGAAACATCGCGGCCTCCACGTCGCCGGCCTGCGCCACGACGCGCTCGTCCGGTCCAAGCACCACGACGCTGCCCCGGTGCAGGCTCTCGACAAATCCCGACCGCACTGCTTCGGCGAGGAGCTCCCCGCCTCGATAAGCCTTCGTCACAGTTCGAAACGTAACGGTACGCACGGCGGCGACACCAGAGAATGTGCCCGGTCTAACCGTCCATGCCCAGCAGCCGTCGCGCCTCGTCCGGCGACGCCGCGGGTCGCTGCGCCAACGCCGCGGCCTCGGCGGCGCGACGCACCAGCTGGCCGTTGCTCACGGCGGGCCGGCGACGCGCGAACGAGACGGTGTCCTC
>JBOGDN010000584.1:0-11522 GCA_050742995.1 Stackebrandtia sp.
GGGGCGCACGGTGACCATTCGGGACGGACGGGTCGGCGGCGAGGGCCGCGGCGGCGAGGACTACCTGGTCGTCGGCGTCGACGGGGCGGTGCACCTGCCGCCGGAGCAGCTGGAGACTTTCCCGCCAGGCACGTTGCTGCGCGTCGAGTCCGACGACGCCGGCATCAGACTGTCGCCGGCCGACGACGTCGAGGGGACGACGCGATGAGCATCGAGGTCACTGTAGAGGAACTTTCGGTCTCCTACGGCGACAAGCCCAAGCTCGCCCTCGACCGGGTGAGCTTGACCGCGAGCCCCGGCAGGCTCCTGGCGGTCACCGGCCCCTCCGGCGCGGGCAAGACGAGCCTGTTGTGGACGATGGCCGGCCTGATCGCGCCGCGCTCCGGCGCGGTGCTGCTCGACGGCGTCGCCTTGGCCGACCGCGACCACGCCATGGAACGCGGGGTGGTGCTCATCCCGCAGGGCAACGGACTGGCCGCCGTGCTCACGGCCCGCGAAAACGTCCAGGTGGCGCTCGCGGCCGCCGGAGCCGCGACGGTCGTCGGCGGCCGTCGTCCCGATTTTCACGCCGACGCCGAGCGGCGCGTCGCGCACGCCCTGGAGTCGGTGGGCATGAGCGACGCCGCCGACCAGCTCTCCGAGGAGCTGTCCGGCGGGCAGCGTCAACGCGTCGCGGTGGCGCGGGGACTGACGATGCGCGCCGAAGTGCTCCTCGCCGACGAATCGACGTCCGATCTGGACGCCGCAAGCCGGGACGTGGTGCTCGGCATGCTGCGCGCCGAGGCCGATCGAGGCGCGACCGTCGTGATCGCCACACACGACCCCGACGTGTCCGGGGCCTGCGACGCGGAGGTCCGCCTCGCCGACGGTCGCGCCGAGATCGTTCGAGGCTGACGGCTCGTGACATTTCCCTATAGGCTGCAATGCGTACAGTGGCGTGGTCCTTATACGCTGCGCGTCTACGACACTCAAAGTAATGCGTGAGGAGCATGTCGATGTCACTGACGATCCTGCCGGTCGGAAAGCCGCTGGGAGCGTGCTATGCGCAGACCGACCCGCCGGCGGAGACGCCCGAGTTCTTCGAAGTGCACTTGGGCGCCAACGTCGAGCAGCTGTCTGACTTGGAGTGGGCGGCCTACCGGGGCGCCTACGGCCAGCCAGACCAGCATGCCGACCACCTCGTCGACCGCGACTGGGTGATCAAGGCGCTCAGCAACGACGTGTCGGCGTCGAGAGTGTCGGCCGCCATCGACGAACTCCTGGGACGCGGCCTGCTCGTAGAGGCCAACCTGCGCGGCAACACCGCCCTCGACGTCGTCGCCGGCTACCGGCTGGTCCCCACCGGCGTCGGCATCGGAAACTCGCCCGAGGACCCGAATCTGCGCTGGATCGGTCAGCAGGGCGAGGAGATGATCGGCATTCCTCAGCTGTCGTTCCTGGTGTGGGCGTTCTCGTACCGGATGTCCTCGATGTGGGAGTGCTGCGTCAACTTCTCCGCGAGCCCGGAGGCCGTAGACGGCGCCTCCGCCGAGGACATGGCCATGCAGATCTCCGACTCGCTTCCGCTGATCATCTCCATGGAGCTGGGCTACCTCGAGCCCGCCGAAGCCTGACGCGAACTCTCGTCGCGGCGCGTCCGGCCGGGAAAGTGGCGACGGGGACTTCGGCGCTGCCATGCTTGAGTCATGACCGACGCGGCGGCCGACTGGCGCGTCAGCGCCGACGAGCTGGCGAACTACCTGCGTGACCTGGGCGTACTGCGCGACCCGGCCTGGGCCGAGGTGTTCGCGACCGCGCCGCGTCACGAGTTCGTCTTCTCCGACGCCGCGCTCAGCGACGAAGACGGGAACGTACGGGAACCCGCCGGGTGGAGCCGCGCCGAGCTGCTGCGCGCCGCCTACGCCGACCAGGTCGTCGTCACCCGCTGGGAAACCGTCGCCGCGGGCGACGCCGGCGTCGAGCGGCGCGTGGCGACGTCCTCGGCCTCGCAGCCCGCGATCGTCGCCCTCATGCTCGAACTGCTGGAGGTGTCCGAGGGCTGCCGCGTGCTCGAGATCGGCACCGGCCCCGGATACAACGCCTACCTGCTGTGCCGGCGGCTCGGCGACGACAACGTCGCCAGCCTCGACGTGCAGGCCGACGTGGTCGACGAGGCCGCCGAACGCCTGAAGCGGCTCGGGTTCCGCCCCTACCTGTCGGTTCGCGACGGCGCCGAGGGATGTCCGGAGCGGGCCCCCTTCGACCGCGTCCTCGTCACCTGCGCGCTGTCGCGCGTCCCGCAAGCGTGGCTGGAGCAGCTGGCGCCCGGCGCCCGGATCGTGGCCCCCATGAACTTCGGCGGCGCCATCGCCGTGCTCGACCGTGAAGCCGACGGCGTCGTCAGCGGCCATTTCGACTCCGAGTGCGGCTTCTTCATGGCGATGCGGCACGACGGCGAGGAGATCGTCGCGCCGCCGCCGACGTCCGAGGTCCCCGGCGAACCGCATACGCACGGCACGGCGATGGACGTCGCCGCCCTGGGAGACCTCGACTTCCGCCTGTGGCTTGAGCTGTTCCTGCCGGGGCTGGCGCTGCGGCCGACGCGCGACGGCGACGGCGAGGTGTCGAGCGTGCGCCTGGGCCACGGCGCGCGCCACGCCGAGGTGTCTGTCGCCGAGCGGGACGCCGGAACGGTCGTCGAACACGGCGACGGCCTATGGCCGGTCGTCGAGCACGCCTACGACATGTGGACGTTCCACGACCGCCCCGCCCGCAGCCGCCTGGGCATGACCGTCGCTCCGCGGCGGCAGTGGGCGTGGCTGGACCGGCCCGATTCGGGCGTGGAATGGGAGCTTTAACCAGACGTTTCGATACGTTCCGCGCATATCTCGATTCCAGAATCGGCCGGGGACGTCGACTTCTCCGGCCTCCCGGTCGAAGCGAGCCAGGCGACGCGACGCGCATGGAGTGTAAGAAGCCTGGTCAGGCTGGCCGAGCGACTTTCGGCGGCGTTTCGGCGACTCGCAGAACGCGACGTCAGTCGCGATTGTCGCGAATGTTCGTGTCGGTTCGTCTCTCGCCACGGTCAGTAGCATTGCCGCTGTATCCGCGTCAACCCGTACGACCGTTCAGCCGGTTGTCTTTCCCCCGGTATCGCGCGGCGGAGCGCCGCCTGCCGCGCGACTCGATTGGACGACCGCGTAGAAGGGCGTGTGCCACATGGACCTGGACAGAGTGACGGAAACCGACGTGCTCGTCATCGGAGGCGGACCAGGCGGGCTGCAGCTCGCCCACGATCTGCACCATGCCGGCTGCGACTATCTCGTGGTCGAATCGGCCGACCACCCCGGCAGCTTCTTCTCCCGCTACCCGCGACATCGCCAGCTCATCTCCATCAACAAGGTCGTCGTCGACGACAGGGACAACCCGCTTCGCTTCGACTGGAATTCCCTGCTCAGCGACGACGACACGCTGCGTTTCCCCCGTTACACCGCGGAGTACTTTCCGCACGCCGACGACATGGTCCGCTACCTCGCGGACTTCGCCGATCGGCACGGGCTGCGCGTGCGCTATCGCACCCGGGCCGTCGGAATCGAGGCCGACGTCGCGGGATACGCCGTGTCGCTGCAAGACGCGTCTCCCGTGCGCGCGCGACGGGTGGTCGTCGCGACCGGGATCGAGCAGTACGTGCCGGACATTCCCGGGATCGACCTGGCCGACCGCTATGCGGACGTCCCCGCCGATCCCGCCGAGTTCGCCGGCGCGAGGGTGCTCGTCGTCGGCAAGGGCAATTCGGCGTTCGAAACCGCGTCCGCGCTGACCCCCGTGGCGTCCACAGTGCATCTTGTCAGCCCGAGCGCGGTGCGGCTGGCCTGGAACAGCCACTACGTGGGGCACGTGCGCGCGGTGAACAGCAACGTCTTGGACACCTACCAGCTCAAGATCGGCAACGCGCTGCTCGAAGCCGAGGTGACCGCCGTCCGTGCCGACGGGACCGGATTCGACGTCGACCTCGCCTACACCCACGCCCAGGGCCAGCGGGTCACCTACCGCTACGACCGAGTGATCGCGGCGACCGGGTTTCGCTTCGCCGCGCACGACCTGCTGGCCGGGGTGGGCGGCCAGACCTGCCGAGACGGCAGGTACCCGGCCATGACGCCGGATTATCGACACCCCGACCAGCCGGGGCTCTACTTCGCCGGAAACCTGACCCACGCGCGGGACTACCGCAAGACGATGTCCGGGTTCATTCACGGCTTCCGGTACAACTCCCGGTTCCTCGCGCGCCTGCTGACCTCGCAGGGCCGGATCGCCCCCGACGGCGCCGTCGACGCCGACGCCGGGACGCTCGCGAGCTGGGCGTTGGACCGGCTCAACGCGTCCGACGCGCTGTACCTGCAGCCCGGATATCTCGCCGACGTGGTCACGGCCGACCGCGATCCGCGCGGCGCCCTCGAGGCGTACACGGCCGTGCCGCTGGACTGGGTTCGCGACGGCGGGCTCGGCGCCGGCCGGCAGGTCGCGGTGACTCTCGCCTACGGGCCGCCCGCGCCGGACCCGCTGTGGGTCGACCGACGCACCGACGCGTCTTACGCCGAGGTCACGCCGTACCTGCATCCGGTGCTGCATCTGCGGCGCGACGGCGAAGACGTCGGCCAGCTGCACCTGCTCGAAGAGCTGGAGAACCGGTACCCGTCCGCAGAGCATCTGCCGCGGCTGACCGAGTTCTTCCGAGAGGCCCTGTCCCGCGAGACCGAGGTGGTTTGAGATGGCGGATTACCCGATCGAACCGTGGAAAGTGAAGATGGTCGAGCCGATTCGTCGGCTCGGCCGCGCCGAGCGCGAACGGGCCGCCGCCCGGGCCGGGTACAACACCTGCCTGTTGGATTCCCGCGACGTGTACATCGACCTGTTCACCGACTCCGGCGTCAACGCCATGTCGGACCGGCAGTGGTCGGCGATGATGCTCGGCGACGAGGCGTACGCCGGCTCGGCGAGCTTCGCCAGGCTGGCCGAGACCGTCAGCTCCTACTACGGCTACCCCGAGATCATCCCCACCCATCAAGGCCGCGGCGCGGAGAACATCCTCAACCGGATGCTGGTGCGTCCCGGCCACCACTGCCCCGGCAACATGTACTTCCCCTCCACCCGGATACACCAGGAGCTCAACGGCGGCGTCTTCCACGACGTGATCGTCGACGCCGCCCACGACCCGAACGCGGACCTGCCCTTCAAAGGCGACGTCGACTGCTCCAAACTGAAGAAACTCATCTCCGAGGTCGGCGCGGACAACATTCCCTATGTCGCGCTCGGCGCGCCGGTCAACATGGCCGGCGGGCAGCCGGTGTCCATGGCCAACTTCGACGAGCTTCGCGAGCTGACCGCCCGGCACGGCATTCCGCTCATCCTCGACGCCGCCAGGGCCGTGGAGAACGCGTGGTTCGTCCAGCAGCGCGAACCGGGCTGGGCGGACACCTCGGTCGCCGACATCCTGCGCGCGATGTGCGACCGCACCGACGCCGCCCACATGTCTTCTAAGAAGGACTCCTACGTCAACATCGGCGGCTGGCTGGGGCTGCGCGATCCCGACCTGGCAGCGCAGGCCCGTGGCCTGGTCGTGGTGTTCGAGGGCCTGCACACATACGGCGGCATGGCCGGTCGGGACATGGAAGCCGTCGCGCAGGGCATCGAGGAGTCCGTCGTCGACGAGAACATCAGCGCCAGGATTCGGCAGGTCGCCTACCTCGGCGATCTGCTGGCCGAGGCCGGGGTGCCGATCGTGCGACCCGTCGGCGGCCACTGCGTGTGCGTCGACGCCTCCGCGTTCCTGCCGCACCTGCCGCGCGAACAGTTCCCCGCTCAGGCGCTGGCCGCGGCGCTCTACGTCGAGGGCGGCGTGCGCGGCGTCGAGCGCGGCTCGGTGTCGGCCGGGCGCGACCCGGACACCGGGCGCAACCGAACGCCGAACCTGGAGCTGCTCCGGCTGGCCGTGCCGCGGCGGGTGTACACCCGCTCGCACCTGGACGCCGTCGCCGAGTCCGTCGTCTCGCTGTGGAACAAGCGCGACGGCGTGTCCGGACTCCGGTTCACGTCCGAGCCGAAGTACCTGCGGTTCTTCCAGGCCCGCTTCGAGCCGGTCCCGAGGTGAGCGAAGGCCCGGCGTCCCGACCGCCAATCCGCCCGCACCCTAGTCGTCGTTAAGGTCGCCGACCTAAGATGGCGACAACGAGGTTCACCCCGAAGGGACGTGCAGGAACCGTGAACGCCGACCAGATCGCCGACGGCCGCCGACGCTGGCAGGAGCGCTACGACGCCGCCCGCAAGCGCGACGCCGACTTCACCACCCTGTCGGGCCTTGAGGTCGCGCCGACGTACGGCCCGCCCGAGGGCGCCGTCGACCCCCGCATGGAGCGCATCGGCTGGCCGGGCGAGTTCCCGTACACGCGCGGGCTCTACCCGACCGGCTACCGGGGACGCGCGTGGACGATCCGGCAGTTCTCCGGCTTCGGAAACGCCGTGCAGACCAACGAGCGCTACAAGCTGCTGCTGCGCTCCGGCGGCGGCGGCCTCAGCGTGGCCTTCGACATGCCAACGCTGATGGGACGCGACTCCGACGACGCCAAGTCGCTCGGCGAGGTCGGCCACTGCGGCGTGGCGATCGACTCCGCCGCCGACATGGACATCCTCTTCGGGGACATTCCGCTGACCGACGTCACCACCTCGATGACGATCTCCGGCCCGGCCGTCCCCGTCTTCTGCATGTACCTGGTCGCCGCCGAGCGCCAGGGCGCCGACATCTCCAAACTCGACGGCACGCTGCAGACGGACATCTTCAAGGAGTACATCGCGCAGAAGGAGTGGCTCTTCCCGCCCGAGCCGCACCTGCGGCTCATCGGCGACCTCATGGCCTACTGCAACGCCGAGATCCCGCGCTACAAGCCGCTTTCGGTGTCCGGGTATCACATCCGCGAGGCCGGGTCGACCGCCGCGCAGGAGCTGGCCTTCACCGTCGCCGACGGCTTCGGCTATGTCGAGCTCGGACTGTCGCGCGGTCTCGACGTCAATGCCTTCGCGCCTGGGCTTTCGTTCTTCTTCGACTCCCACATCGACTTCTTCGAGGAGATCGCCAAGTTCCGCGCCGCGCGTCGCATCTGGGCCCGCTGGCTGCGCGACGTCTACGGCGCCGACAGCGAAAAAGCACAGTGGATGCGGTTCCACACTCAGACCGCCGGCGTCTCGCTGACCGCGCAGCAGCCGACCAACAACGTCGTGCGCACCGGCGTCGAGGCCCTCGCCGCGGTCCTCGGCGGCACCAACTCGCTGCACACCAACGCCCTCGACGAGACCCTCGCCCTGCCCACCGACGAGACCGCCGAGATCGCGCTGCGCACCCAGACGGTCCTGATGGAGGAGACCGGCGTGACCAACGTGGCCGACCCGCTCGGCGGCTCCTGGTACGTCGAAGCCCTCACCGACCGCATCGAGGCCGAGGCCGAAGCCATCTTCAAGCGCATCCTCGCCCTGGGCGGCGAGTCGGAAGGCGAAACCGCCGGCGAGACCGCCCGTGAAGCCATGAACGCCGGCCGCCACTCCATCGGACCGGTCACCACCGGCATCCTGCACGGCATCGAAGAAGGCTGGTTCACCGCCGAGATCGCCGAAGCCGCGTTCGTCTACCAGCAGCAGCTGGAGCGCGGCGAGAAGAAGATCGTGGGCGTCAACTGCCACACCGAGACCGTCTCCAAGGACCTAGACATCCTGCGCGTGTCCGGCGAGGTCGAAAGCGAACAGGTCAAGCTGCTCGGCGAACGCCGCGCCGGCCGCGACGAGGCCGCCGCGCGGGCCGCCCTGCGCCGGATGGTCGAGACCGCCCGCACCGACGAGAACATGATCCCCTCCATGCTGGACGCCGCCCGCGCCGAAGCCACCCTCGGCGAGATCTGCGACGCCCTGCGAGAAGAGTGGGGCGAATACCGCGAACCCGCCCGGTTCTGAGGGAATGTGTACGCAACTGTGCTACAGTAGTCCCATGGGACTACATGACTGTCCGGAGATTGGAATTCGCGAGCTTCGGCAGCACGCGAGCCGATACGTCGCGATGGCCCAAAACGGCAACACCGTCATCGTGACGAACCATGGCGCCCCGGTAGCGCGTTTGACGCCCATCGACGAGCCGGCCGGCGATTCGATTGGGCAGATGATCGCCGACGGCGAGCTGCTTCCCCCTGACGATCAGGGTAGTTTTCTGGACCTGCCGATAGCGCACGCGTCGCCGGACGCCCCGTCCGGCCAGGCGATCCTCGACGAGATACGTGAAGACCGTCTGTGATCTACCTGGACACCTCCGCGCTGCTGAAGCTCGTCGTCGCCGAAAGCGAAAGCGACCAGCTGGCCGGCTGGCTCGAGGAGCGCTCGGACGAGCTGTGCGTGACAAGCGATCTGACGCGCGTGGAGTTGCTTCGCGCGGTCATGCGACGTGAGCCGACGGCGTTGTTGCTTGCCCAACAACGCATTGCGCGACTTCACCGAATCCCTTTGCGTGACGAAATACTGACGGCGGCATCCACGTGTCTTCCCCCGGCGCTGCGGTCTTTGGACGCGATCCATCTGGCTTCCGCTCGGTCACTTCGCGGCCAGCTCAAGGCGTTTGTCGTGTACGACCACAGGCTCTTCACCGCCGCGACCGAAGCAGGCTTGGACGCGGTCGCTCCAGGGCAATAGGTTGTCGATGCGCATACGGTGCATATATGACTCGAACGACACGCTCTGGAGGCGCCATGAGCGACAGGCCGCGAATCACGCTTGAGGACATCGTGCTGGACGCGCCCGACGCGCGCGAGCTGGCGGACTTCTATCGTCGGCTGCTCGGCGCCGAGGTGTACGCCGAAGAAGACGACTGGGTGATGCTCAGCGTGCCCGCCAGCGAGGGAAAGTTCAAGATCGGCCTGGGGTTTCAGACCGAGCCGAACTACGTCAGGCCGGTGTGGCCCGCGACGCGCGAAGCCCAGCAGATGATGCAGCACCTGGACCTCGGCGTCGACGACCTGGAGGTCGCGGGCGAACACGCGCGATCCTGCGGCGCGACGCTGGCGGAGTTTCAGCCGCAGGACGACGTGCGGGTCTGGCTCGATCCCGCCGGGCACCCCTTCTGTCTGTTTCTCGACGTGGGGTGAGCCGCCTCAGGCGGGGATTTCGGCGCAGTGGGGGCCCCACTGGGCGTGGATTTGGGTCAGGATCGCGGGGCGGTCGTCGCTGAGGATGTGGCGTTGCAGCGCGGCGATTTCGGCGGGCAGGTCGAGGCCGATGTCGAGGCGGCGGGCGCGGCATTCGTCGACGGCGGCCAGCGCCGCCGAGGTGTCTCGGTTCAGGAAGCAGGCGGTGGCAAGCAGCTGCCAGAACGCGGCGCGGTCGGGGTGCTCGGCCAGTGCGTTGTGCAGCTTGTCCAAGGCGGAGCGGTACTGGCCGGCGCACAGCTGGGCCGCGGAGTCGATTTCGAGGTACTGCTGATAGGTGCGCAGGATCGCTCCGGCCTGCGCGGTGAAGTACTCGGTGGCCGGCAGGTCGGCGCCGAAGCTGCCGCGCCACACGTGTTTGGCCTGCATGCAGTGCAGCAGCGCGGTTTCGCGTTCTCCGCCGCGCAGGCTGCGTCGGGCGGCGGTGACGAGCCACTGCACGTTGACGAGGTCGAGCTGTTGCGGCCCCAGGTTGTTCATCCGGTAGCTGCCGCCGGAGCCTCGAAGGCTCGTCAGCATTCCCGACGAGCCGCGCGCGACGATCTCCAGATCGCGGCGCAGTCCGGCCAGGTGAGAGCGCAGGTTCGCCTGTGCGGAGCCGGTCGGCTCCTCCCAGCATTGCTCGATGAGCCGCGTCGCCGTGACGTAGCGTCCGCTTGACAGGGCGAGGGACGCCAGCAGGCCGCGGCGGATGCGACCCGACGGCGTGCGCGATCCCAACGGTCCGACCAGTTCGACGGGCCCGCACAGCCTCACTTGCATTGTCACCAGGACCCTCCCGACACAGGCGGCGTCGCCGCTTGTGGCCAAAACATTACGGCAATTCAGCGAATCGGCGCAACCGCAATTCCTTGGCGCAAAAGGGCGCGACTTCGCGTTCAAGATCGATGCGCGACCAATTCTTTCCTAATGCGATAGAGCGTTAGCGTGGTGACGGAACGGGAGCCGAGCGGGGGAATTCGACGAACGGAACGGACGAGAGTCCACCGGCGCCCATCGTTTAGTCGGCTAAGGCTCGCAGCGGCGGGCTGTCGACAAAGGATCCCTCTTGGCTCGCGTCACAGAACGCGCGACCCTCGCGCGTTTCGACAGTTTCACCCCGGAGTTGCAATGAATCCCGTTAGAAAAAGAATTGTCTCTGTGTTCGCGGCGGCCGCCGCGGGCGCATTGATCGCCGCAAGCCTCGCATCCGCGGCCGAAGCCAAGCAGCTCAGCCCTTCCGCAGTCGAGACGTATACCCCGGTCCAGTCCGCGCAGAGCGTGGAGGAGTACTGGACGCCGGAACGACTCGCCGCGGCGAAGGACGTCGATTTGCCCAAACTGGACGCCTCCGCCGACGTCGGAACCGACGGCTTCGAAGACGCCGCGCCGCAGGAGATCGTGTCTAAGCCGGCCGTCGTCGACGACGTCGGCGCTGAAGACGCCGCGCATTTCTCGCGCGCGGTCGGGCACCTCTACTTCACCAACAAGGCCGGCGGGAACTCACGCTGCTCGGCCAGCGCGCTCAACAGCGACTCGAAGCGCCTGATCCTCACCGCCGGCCACTGCATCCACGCGGGCGACGGCAACGCGAACAATGTGGGGACATGGCACACCAACATCCTGTTCATCCCCGGTTACCACCAGGGAACCGGGGTCGCCGGGCAGTTCGCGGGGGGCACCCTAGGCGCTCCGCAGGGCTGGACCCGTCAGGGCGATTTCCGCCACGACATGGGCATGGTCGTCTCCGGGAACAACGCCAGCGGCCAGCGGCTCGTCGACGCCGTCGGCGGCCAGGGCCTGGTGACCAATCCCAACCACAGTTCCTACGTCCACATCGTCGGCTACCCGAGCAACCGGGACGGCGGTCAGGTGCAGTGGAACTGCTGGGGAACCACCGCCTCGGATTACAGCGGCGCCACGCTGCGGCTGAACTGCGGCTGGGGCCCCGGCTCGAGCGGCTCGCCCTGGATTCGCGACTACGCGAGCAACGGCTACGGCTACGCGGTCGGGAACATGCAGGGGCAGCTCGGAGACAAGAACTTCAGCCCCTATTACGGCTCCTCCATGGTCAATCTGTGGAACGCCATGAAGAACGCTTCATAAGGTCGGCGTGACCTGAACCGAAATCGCCGCCCGCCGCCTGCCCGCGGCGGGCGGCTCGGCGTCTGCTCAACCGCGCGGAACAACGGCCGCGACCCGCCGACAGATCGCGCGGACAAGAGCGTGAGACGGACGGTTCTGCGATGATCGAGGCTCTGATGCGGGGGTCGCGGACCTCCCAATCAGCGAAAAACCGCAGGGGAGGACCGTTCGTCAACTATTGAGACA
>JBOGDN010000585.1:0-4625 GCA_050742995.1 Stackebrandtia sp.
GTTCGGACGTCTCGCCGCGGGCTGTCGTGCCGGTGAGGCTGGTCGCCCGCACCTTCCCGCGGCGCAGCCCCGCCAGACGTTGCGGAGTGGCGCCGAGGAACGCGCCGTCGCCCACGCGGCAGCCGAACACCGTGACCGCCGGGTCGCGTCGCGCCAGAAAGCGCAGCGCGGACGCCACGTCGAAACGCCGGCTCGAGATCAGCTCGAGCTGACGAGACACCGCGATCCCGTCCAGCTTTTCGCGGCGGACCCGATGCTGCGCCGCGTCGACAAGCGCCGCCCACTCCCTCGAATCTGGACGATCCACCATGGAGACGTGGCCGGGGTCGGACCGACGATCGTCAGTGCGCCCTCCGGTCGCTGCCAGCGCGGCGACAAGCCGAGCGATCGCGTTCGCCGCGTCCGCGCGGTCGATGCGGTCGTCGGGACCCACGCGAGCGTGCAGGGTCAGGGTGCAGTCGTCGTCGTCGCGGCCGACGACGACGCTGGGAAGCCACATCAGGGCGTCGGGGAGGGGACTTGAGCCGTCGCCTTGAGCCACGTCGAACGAAAAGCCGCCGACAAAGGACGGGGTCCGCGCGGTGTCGCCGCCGGGCAGCCCGCCGTGCAACATGCGCGAGAGCGCCTGCCGCCGCGCGTGACGCACCTGCCCGAACCGAGTCGTGCCGCGCCCGACGAGGTCGCAGGCCGAGCCGGCGGCGACGAAGCTCGCGCCGTCGGACGGCGACGACCAGAAGAACGCGCGCGACGACTTCGCGAAGGCGACGTCGAGCAGTTCGGCGGGGTCGATCGCGCCGCACTTCTGCCGCCACGCGACGAATACGGGAGCGCCGTCTCCGCGCGCCGTCGCGGCGGCGCGCTCGCACAGGCCGAGATAGCCGTCGACGTCCACCGGAAGGCGCGCCCCGGCGTCGGCGACCTTCGCGCGTCGCGTCGCGTCGAGTCCGGGCGGGCGTGAATATAGGTCCATTCGTGTTCCCGTTGCAGCTAATTTGAGCGGTGTGGCAGCTCAACCTACCTGCGCCAAGGCCATTTGACTACGGCCGAAACGACGTGAAACACGACGCCGACTTAACCGGCGTTAGGGCGATTATGGGTGACTGCCGCGGGAGCTTCCGCGGCGACTTCACTGGTGCAAACGTTTGCCTAAAGTACATTGTGGGCACTTGATGATCCGGATGTGGGCGCCAAAACCTCCGGCCGGCCGAATCGGTCGTCGCCGTTTCTGCAGACGGATTATGGATTCCAATCGAGAAATTTCCGATTCGTCGGGCTCGCGACGCTACAGCCGCGACCATGCCGAGGTCAGCGCCGCGCGCAGGATCTGCTCGACCTCGTCGAAGTGGTGCGACTCGAAGATCAGCGGCGGAGACAGCTGGATCACCGGCTCTCCCCGGCTGTCGACGCGGCAGTACAGGCCGTCTTCCCACAGCCTCGGCGCCAGGTAGCCGTGCAGGACGCGATCGCGCTCGTCCTCGGTGAGGGTCTCCTTGGTCGCCTTGTCGCGGACCAGTTCGACGGCGTAGAAGAATCCGGCCCCGCGGACGTCTCCGACGATCGGCAGGTCGGTGAGCCTGTCGAGCGCGGCTTTGAACGTCGCCTCGTTGCGGCGGACGTGACCGTACAGGTCCTCGCGTTCGAAGACGTCCAGGTTCGCCAGCGCCACCGCGCACGACACCGGGTGGCCGCCGTAGGTGGAGCCGTGCATGAACATGGTGGCGCCGCGCTGGAACGGCTCGGCGACGCGATCGCTGACCATCACCGCGCCCAGCGGGGCGTAGCCGGAGGTGAGGCCCTTGGCGGTGGTGATGAGGTCGGGCTGGTAGCCGTAGCGGTTGGCGCCGAAGTCGTGGCCGAGGCGGCCGAAGGCGCAGATCACCTCTTCGGAGACGAGCAGCACGTCGTAGGCGTCGCAGATCTCGCGGACCCGCTGAAAGTACCCCGGCGGGGGCGTGAAGCAGCCGCCGATGTTCTGCACCGGCTCCAGAAACACCGCGGCGACGGTGTCCGGGCCTTCGAACTCGATGGCCTGGGCGATCTGGTCGGCGGCCCATCGACCGAAGGCGTCCATGTCGCCCGCGTGCGGCGCCCGGTAGGAGTTGGTGTTGGGCACCCGCAGGGCGCTCGGCACCAGCGGCTCGAAGTCGCGCTTGGCGCCGGGGATTCCGGTGATGGACAGCGCGCCGGCCGAGGTGCCGTGGTAAGCAAGCGCCCGGCTGACGACCTTGTGCTTGGTGGGCTTGCCGGTGAGCTTGAAGTATTGCTTGGCCAGTTTCCAGGCCGTCTCCACCGACTCGCCGCCGCTGACGGTGAGGAACGCCCGGTTGAGGTCTCCGGGGGCGGAGTGGGCGAGACGCTCGGCCAGTTCGATCGCGGCGGGGTGCGTGTGTCTCCATAGTGGAAAATAAGCCAGCTCTCTTATCTGCTTGGCCGCCGCCTCGGCGAGCTCTTCGCGACCATGGCCGATTTGGACGGTGAAAAGGCCGGCGAGTCCGTCGAGGTACCGCTTGCCTCGCGAGTCCCAAATGTGAACCCCTTCGCCGCGGACGATCTGAGGGGTGTTTGAGGAGTCGAGGCGGCCGTGCTGCGTGAAGTGCAGCCACAAATGATCGCCGGTCGCGGGCACGGGGCTGGACTTGGCGGTGGAGTCGGTCATTGACGTCCCTGGGGTATGTGATGCGGGCGAGGATTCTTGCGCTCGAGAATTCTCGGCTCGGTGACAAGTCGACCACGTTTATCGCATGTATTGAGAGTAATGTCAAGCTTTCAGTACGTTTCGTAAGTTATCGATGTTTCTGGTCCCATATGAGGATAAAAAGAGGGCTATGTCGCTTCTGGCCAGGGGATTTGTGCCGTCGCGACGAGCGGGGGATCGGGCGTCGTCGTCAGGGCGAAGTGTCGTCCAGAGTGGATTTTCCACATTGCGGCGGTTATCCACAGGGCTGGCGGGCCGATTTGCGGGGAGCGCTCCCAGATTTATAGGCTGAAGCCATTGGGGAGGAGGATGGAGGCCCCCTGGCCGGGGCGGGCGCGGCTGGGGCGAGCCGGCGCGGCGGGCAGGAGTGCGGCGGTCTGCCGCGAGAACCAAGCCGGCCGCCCTCCGGGATCGGAAGGCGGCCGCTGCTTGCCGTCGCGCTAGGAGGCTTTGCGGCCTCGGGTGTTGACGAAGTAGTACGAACGGGCGCAGAACTCCGGGTTGAGCGTGAGTTCGCGGTAGCGGTCCAGTTCGTCCTTTGTGATTCCGGCGGCCAGGAGCATGTCTTCCTTCTGAAAGCTGTTGGAGTGGTGCAAGACTGCGCCCGCGCCGCCCCACCAGCCTTCGGCCTGCTCGGTGATGTGCAGATCGGACAGTTCGGCGTCGGCCATGGCGGCGTGCACCTCGTAGGCCCACTGCATGCTCATGCCGTGGTTGTTCTCAGCCGATTCCAGCAGCGTGCGCCCCACCTTCTGGAACACCTCGACGTCGTCCTGGCTCGGCGCGGCAAGCACGCGCAGCGGCTCGGGGCCGAATTCGCCGAGCACCAGCCAGCCGCCGGGATTCAGCGAGTCCACAAGCGCGCGCAACACCTCGACGCGCTCGGGGATGTGCATCAGGACCAGACGGGCGTGGATCAGGTCGTAGGGTCCGCCCGGGACGCCGTCGCGGATGTCCTGCTGCCGGATCTCCATGTTGTCGCGCGCCTCGATGCGACAGGGGTCGATGTCGACCGCGACGACCTTGCCGTCGGCGCCGACCCTGTCCGCCATCCAGCGGGCGACGGAGCCGCGGCCGGGGCCGATCTCGAGGCAGTTCCCGCCGGGCTTGACGTCCAGCTCGGCCAGTGCGGCGAGCGTGATCGGGTCGAGGAACTCTTCCAGCTTCGCCAGCTGGGTCTTGGCGGGTTCCGAGGAGTTCCGGAACGCGTACCGGCTGCGCGGCTTGGCGGTGTCGGCTGTGCTCACTTCGGGTCTCCTGTCGGGTCGAAATCTGCGATTGCCTTGGCGGAGTCCTCGGGCGAGACGTCGGGGTTGGCGCCGACCGTGGAGAGCGCGGCCAGCAGCGAAGCGGCGTCGGAGCGGGCGTCTTCGCCGCGGATCGACGCGGTGGGACGCCCGGTGGTGAGCACGCTGATGTGGTCGGCGACGGCGATCGGCATCTCCGGCTGCGGCGCGGCGAGCAGGATCGACATCCCGTCGTCAGCCAGCTTCACGATCACGTCGCGGATCTGGCTGACTATGGCCGGCGCGAGTCCCTCGGTGGGCTCGTCGAGCAGCAGCACCCGCGGCTGCGTCAGCAGCGCGCGGGCGACGGCCAGCATCTGCTGTTCGCCGCCGGACAACTGCGCGCCGCGGTGGCTCAGGCGCTGGGCCAGCTGAGGGAACATCTCGAGCACCCGGGCTCGGGTCCATGCCGAGGGGTCGCCGCGGCGGCCGCGGTCGGCGACGGCCAGGTGCTCGTTGACGGTCACCGAGGCGAAAACGCGCCGCCCCTGCGGCACGTATCCGATTCCGGCGCGCGCCCGGCGATGGGTCGCTGTTCGGGTGATGTCCTTGCCGTCCAGGAAAATCCGGCCGCCGGACGCGGGCACCAGCCCGGCGACGGTACCCAGCAGGGTGGTCTTGCCGGCGCCGTTGTGACCGACGAC
>JBOGDN010000586.1:0-3582 GCA_050742995.1 Stackebrandtia sp.
CTGCGCAGCAGGCTGCTTGAGCTGTCGCAGACGTTGAAGTCGCCGCGGGACACGCCGGACGCCGCCGTGCGCGACGAGGCCGGCGTCGCGCAGGCGGAGTCGACAGAACAGACCGGGTCCGCCGAAGCCGACGACGACACGGCGCCGACGGACGCCGTCGTCGCGGTGCCGACCAAGCGACTGCTGCTCAGCCAGCTGCTCACCCCCGAGGTGTTCTTCGTGCCGATCGCCCTGGCGGGCGTCGTCGGATTCTTCGTGTGGGAACCGGACCTGTCGTTCTACGGCATCGCCGGCATGGTCACCGCGACCGTCGGCACCCTGCTGCAGCCGGTGCGCCGCGCCATGTCCAACTACGGCTTCACGCTGCGCGACGCCGACGACCGCCTTCACATCCGCAGGGGGCTCACCGAACGCCGCCACCAACAGGTGCCGCGCAACCGCGTCACAGCCGTGACAATCGTGCGCCCGCTGCTGTGGCGCCGGATGGGTTGGATGCGCGCCACCGCCTCCAACGCCGCCTACGCCGGGCAGGGAGTCTCCGAAGCCTTCACCGGGGGAACGATCCTGCCGGTGGGGACGCTCGAGGAGGCCCGGGCGGTGACCACGCGCGCGCTGTCGGGCGTCGACGTCTGCGACGTTCCCGTCGACCCGACCCCGCGCCGCGCCCGCTGGTGCGCCCCGATCGCACAGCCGGTGCTCGGCGCGAAGCTGACCGACGACGTGTTCCTCATCCGCAGCGGCCGCGTCACGCGAGCGCTCACCGCGGTGCCGTACGCCCGGATCCAGAGCGTGCGCGTCGTGCAGGGACGCGTGCAGCGAATGCTGCGGCTGGCCACAGTGCACGCCGACATCGCCGGCGGCTTGACGGTGCGCACCTACGCCGAGCACCGCGACTTCGACGAAGCGCGGCAGATGGCCGAGGAGCTGCACGCGCGAGCGCGCCGCGCCGCGCGGGCCGAATCCGAGCCCGCCGCCTAGCTCCTCCGCGGCCGGGCGCGGCGTCCGGCAAAAGATGTACGCCGAAATCGTCGTGCCGTGCGACGCCCGGCCGTCCCCGCTCGCCCATCCTCGAATGCGGAATTCGACTTCGACGGCGACGTCATGCGCGTCCACGTGCGTTCGCCGCGCGGGGCGCCCAACGTGCGGCTGGCGGTGGACGCGGCGATCGAAGAGGTGTCGGTCTCCGTGCCCGACCGGGGCGAGGCGTCGATTGAGATGGACGGGCCCTTCGACGGCGAGTGGGCCGGCGACATCCGCTTCGTCGACGTCCCGGAGGAGGGCGTGGAGTTCACGTTGAAGCTTGCCGAGCCGGGCAGCCCGGCCGTGGCGGCGTTCGACGAGAGCCACGGCCTGGAAGACCTGCCGGGATACCGCCCGCGGCCGGACGACATGACGGCGTCTTCGTGGGCCACAAGCGACGTGGTGCCGGTCGGCGCGGTGGTGCGGCCCTGACGTGGGCGGCGAGCTCGGCGAGGCGAAAATTAAGATAGGTCGCCTTGTCGAAGCCGTCGAAGGAGCAATGTTGAGCGAGCCCGCACCCCGACCGATCGTGTACTACGGCGACCCGGTCTTGCATCGGCCCTGCCAGACGGTCGAAAAATTCGACGAGGAGCTGGCCGAGCTCGTCGACGTCATGTTCGCCAGCATGTACGCCGCCGACGGCGTGGGCCTGGCGGCCAACCAGATCGGCGTCGACGCGCGCGTGTTCGTGATGGACTGCCCCGACGACGACGGCGGCCGCGTGGTGGCGCACGTGGTCAATCCGACCCTGCTGGAGACTCCCCCGCCGCGCGAGCTCAAGGTGGACACCGAGGGCTGCCTTTCGGTGCCTGGGCAGCACGCCGAGACGCCGCGGGTGTACACAGCCACGGTCACCGGCTTCGACAAGACCGGCGAGCCGATCGAGGTCACCGCCACGGGCAACGCGGCGCGCTGTCTGCAGCACGAGACGGATCACTTGAACGGGACGGTCTACGTGGACCGGCTGCCGCGCAAGCTGCGAAAGAAGCTGCTGGAGGCCGCCGGGCTGCCCGACCGCCCCAGGTAGGCAGGCCCGCTCAGCGCTTCAGGTCAAGCAGCATCAACAGGTCGGCGGCGCCGGCGTCCGGATCGTAGGCGGGCGGTCCGCACGCCACGGCGCCGCGTCGCAGGCAGCCGCGCAGCAGTGTGGGGACCTTGACGTCGCTGCCGCGCGTCGCCGCGTCGGGGTTCCACGGCAGGTACGGGGAGACGCGAAGCTCCGGCGGCGACATGTGCCCGTCGCGCACCCGGTCCCACATCGTGGCCGCGGCGCGTCCGGTGTCGTCCAGCCGCAGCGGGGCGCAGCCGACGAGATAGCGGCAGCCGGAGTCCCTGACGTAGTCGACGACGGCGGACCACAGAGCGGCCGCGGCCGGCCCGTCGCGGTGGTCGGCGTGCACGCAGGCCTTCACGGCCTCGACCAGCTGATCGCGCAGCAACTCCAGCGCGGACACGTCGAACTCCGCCGACGAGTGCAGCAGGCGACTGCGTCCGGGCGGCAGCAGGCGGCAGGCGCCCACGACGCGGCCGGTCGCCTCCTCGACGACGATCGCGTGGTCGCCGAGCGCGTCGAAGTCGTCGACGTCGCGTTCGTCGTACGAGCCGTGCAGGAACGCGCCGCATTCGCGGACGAAGACGTCGTAGCGCAGCCGCTGGGCCGCGAGGATGTCGTCGGGGTGACGAGAGATCTTCGCGGTGTATCGCCGGGTGGCGCTTGCGACGAGCGTGTGGTGAGGCACCTTTGTATTCACGTACTCCAAGATGACCAAACGGCAAAGTCCGCATTGACTTCGTCTGATCTTTGGTGATCATTCAGCCCTGATCACCGACTCTATGCTCGAACGATGCGTTTGGCATCTCGACTGGCGGCTGCCGCGTCCGGTCTGCTCGGCGAACACGAAAGGGTGTTGGTCGGCGTCGACGGTCCCGACGCCGCCGGCAAGACCACCTTGGCCGACGCGCTGGCCGACGCCGTCGACGGGCCGGTCCTGCGTGCGTCGATCGACGACTTCCATCAGCCGCACGAGGTCCGCCGGCGTCGCGGGGGTCTGTCCGCCGAAGGGTATTACCGCGACGCGTTCGACTATCTCGCGCTGCGCGGCGAGTGCCTGATTCCGTTTCGCGACGGCGCGTCCAAGGCGCGCACCGCCAAGTACGACTTGCGCGCCGAGTCCGCGTGCGACGCCCGCGCCGTCGAGATCCCCCGTCGCGCGGTGTTGGTCGTCGACGGCGTGTTCTTGCTGCGCGAGCAGCTGCGGGACATGTGGACTCTCTCGGTCTACCTGAGGCTGTCGCCCGAAGAGACGCTGCGTCGCGCGACGCGAAGGGACCTGGAGCTCTTCGGCTCGAGCGAGGAAATCGAGCGGCGATACCACGCCCGTTACCTTCCGGGACAGGAGCTCTACCGCGCCGAGGCCGACCCCGAGGCCGCCGCGCACGTCGTCGTCGACAACGAGCGGCCCGACGCTCCTCGAATCGTGCGCAGCGCCCGTCCGCTTTGAGACGTCAGGCTTCCAGCCAGGCGGACAACCGGTCCAGACGATCGGACCAGCCTTCAATGTG
>JBOGDN010000587.1:0-9770 GCA_050742995.1 Stackebrandtia sp.
AAGCAGACGATATGCATATCTTTCGATACTATTGAGGCAGAAGCGCTTCACACAGTCGCCATAGGTGATTCGTGTTCCGTCGCGGCAATCGCCACCGTCCGAAACCGACTCTGCGAGGTTGCCATGCCAAAGCTCTATTTGGACCCCGGCCACGGCGGTCACGATCCCGGCGCCGTCGGAAACGGTCTGGAAGAAAAAGACGTCACGTTGGACATCTCGCTGCGACTGCGCGACATCCTCGAGGGCTACGACGTCGACATCCGCATGTCCCGGACGACCGACGAGTTCAAGAGTCTCGACTTCCGCACCGACGACGCCAACTCCTGGGGAGCGGACTTCTTCGTCAGCGTCCACATCAACGCCGGAGGCGGCACCGGATTCGAGAGCTTCCACCATCCGGCCGCCCCCGACCACACCATCAGCGAACACGGCATCCTGCACCCGAAGATCCTCGACGGGATGCGCACCGTCGCCGACATCACCGATCGCGGCAAGAAGTCCTTCGACTTCCACGTGCTGCGCGAGACCACGATGTCGGCGATCCTCACCGAGAACCTGTTCATCGACACCGAGGCCGACGCCGATCTCCTGAAAGACGCGGACTTCCTCAACGCCGCGGCTCAAGGTCACGCCGACGGTCTCGTCGAAATACTCGGTCTTCAGAGCTCGTAACTCCATCCCGTTTCCTGCTGCGCGTCCACCAGGCGCGACGGCCTGCGAAGCGCCGTCGTTCGAGTTTTTACTCGCGGCGTTGTCGGCACTCCTGCATCCAACACCGGGATGCAGAAGCACCTCCGCCTTGCGACGCACTCGCCTGGAGGCCGCTCGCGACGGAAGAGGATGGAGTTACGAACTCTTAAAGCCTTCCGCTTGGCTGGGTCGTGCCGCCGCCCGTTTGTCGGGCGGCGGTTTCGACTGCGACGGCGACGCCGTCGAGGATCAGCTCGAGGCCGAAGACGAAATCGTGGTCGACCGGCTCGTCGTCGGAAGGGCCGGGCGGCGGTTCGAAAACGCCGGAGGCGAAGAGCGCGGCCGCTTCGGGAAAGCGGCGCGGATCGACCAGCTCCGCCAACGCCCTGCCGTAGTCCCGCTCCACCTGCGCCTGCTCCAGGCCGCTGCCGCGCCTGCCCTCCTCCAGATCCAGCGCAAGCCGGGAGGCGCTGCCCACGTACCCGCTGACCACGCTGACGACGCCCACCTTCTCTCCCCAGTCGAGACCGGAGTCGCGCAGGACGCGCAGCGCCGCGTCCATCCAGGCGATGTGGTTCGGCCCGCTTGGCGGCCCGGAAGTGGGAACCCGGACCAGCCACGAATGCCGCCGAAGCGTCGCCGCCAGCGCGACGCTCCACTCTCGCAGCCCGTCCCGCCACCGCCCGGCGGCCGCCGAAATCTCGGGCGGCGGGCCGCTGGCGAGGTCCGCCATCAAGACAAGCAGCTCGTCCTTGGACCCCACGTGTCGGTAGAGCGACATCTTCGTGACCCCGAGCGTCTCGGCGACCTTCGGCAGCGTCACGCCGCCCAGCCCTTCTCGGTCGGCCAGCTCCACCGCGGCGCGCACGACCCGGTCCACGTCGAGCTTGGCCGGCCGGCCAAGCCGCGATTCGGCGCCCAGCCGCCACAGCCGGCTCAGTTCGACGGGCACGTCTGCTTCGCCCATGCCAGGCGTCACCTCCTCGACGTCGCCCGCGCACCGGACATCATCGCACGCCTATTAGTATCCTGGAGATAGTTTCTGTGAGATACTAACTTTTCACCCCGAGGAGAGCGATGACAACCCACGTAGACGCCCCCGCCCGACGCTCAAGACGCGGCCCGACGACCCGCGCGGAGCGGGCCCTGGCCCCCGACCTCGCCCGCGGCGCCATGCTGCTGCTCATCGCGCTGGCCCACAGCACGGGAGTGTTCTTCGCCTCCGTGCCCGGCGTCGACGTCACGCCGCACGGCCTGGAGCGCTTCTACAACGTCTTCCAGTTCACGTTCGTGCACGCGCGCGGGCTGCCGCTGTTCGCGATCATGTTCGGATACGGCCTCATTCAGCTCGCCGCCCGCCAAGACGCGGCCGGAAGCCCGCCGAGCGCCGTGCGCGCGCTGCTGCTGCGACGCAACGCGTGGCTGTTCGGCTTCGGGATGGTCCACGGCGTCTTCCTGTTCGGCGGCGACATCCTCGGCGCGTACGGTCTGATCGGGATCGTGTTCACGCTCCTGCTGCTGCGTCGCAGCGACCGCTTCTACCGCATCGTGGTCGGCTACGCGGTCTTCGCGGCCCTCTACGTCCTCGCGCTGGGCGTCATGGTCGCGCTCGGCATGGCGAACGACCCGAACGGGCGCTCCGAAATCCCCGTCGGCGACTTCAGCTCCTGGAGCGCCGACAGCTACCTCGCCTCGGTGCTGGTCCGGCTGGGGGAGTGGCCGATCGGCACGGCGATCTTCCTGCCGTTCATCCTCTTCATCTGGATGGGCGCCTGGGCCGCGCGCCGCCGCGTCCTCGAAGAGCCGCACCACCACCGCACACTGCTGCGCGGCGGCCTCGTGGCCGGATTCGCCGTGTCCATCCTGGGCGGCCTGCCCATGGGCCTGATCAGCGGCGGATTCCTCCACGTCGGCGACACGACCGCCGCGTGGACCAAGATGCTGTACGAAGGGTCCGGCCTGTTCGGCGGCGTCGGGTACTTCTGCCTGTTCGGGCTGATCGCCCTGGCGTTGTCGAAGCGGCCGGCGCCTCGCGGCGTCGTCGTGCAGGCCGTCTCCGCGCTGGGGCAGCGCTCCCTGAGCGGGTACCTGTTCCAGTCGGCGGCGTGGCTGGTGCTGGCCTCGCCCTACCTGCTTGCGCTCGACGAGAAAACCGGCCAGCCGACCTTCGTCGCGGTCGGATGCGCGCTGGCCGTGTGGCTGACGAGCGTCGTCGTCGCATACCGGATGCAACGCCGCGCGTATCGCGGGCCGGCCGAAACTCTGCTGCGCCGCCTCGCCTACGGCCGTGGCTGAAACTCGATCAGCCACGGCCGCGAGATTCTGGAAGACTGACGCCACAGCCCTGACCAGAGGAGCGCGGAGCCGTGAAAAGAGCGGAAAAAGCAGCCTCGTCGACCACGCCCGGAGCCTTCAAAACCGTCGCGTGCCTGGCGTCGGTCTCGGCGCTGACGTTCGGGCTCGCCGCCTGCGGCGACCTCGCCGACAAGGCGGAGGGCCACATCTCGTGGGCGACGTCGGACGTGGACTCCGCGGGCCACACGGCGCTGGTGAGTCTGGCGACGCTGCTGAACAAGGAGTGGAAAGACCACCAGATCGACGTGCTGCCCACCGCCGGCGCGGTGCAGTCCGTCATCGGCTACTCCACGGGCGAATACGACGGCTATTACGGCGCCGACGTCGCCTTCTACGAGATGGCGCGCGACGCCGACCGGTTCGAGGGCTTCTCCGACCAGGCCCAGCGCACGCCCGTGCAGTCCTTCTGGGCGTACCCGCTTGAGACCGGCCTTGCGGTCCACGCGGACGACGCGGACTCCGTGACCGGCTGGGGCGACCTCGCCGACCGGCCGGTGTTCACCGGACCCCCGCCGTGGGACGTGCGCGCCAACCTGGAGCGGGCCATGGACGCCGTCGACGTGGGCCACTCCTACGTCGAACTCGACACCGACGTCGTGGGCAGCTCGCTCGACGGCGGCGACGTCGACGCGACCATCGTCTACACCACCGGCGAGGCGGCCGTGCCGCCGTGGCTGTCCGAAGCCGAACTCCAGACCGACATGCGCATCCTCAATCCCAGCGACGACGAGGTCGCCCAGCTCGAGGAAGCCGGACTCGACGTCGTCGAGATCGACGCCAGCGTGTTCGAAACCGACGTGGGCGTGGACACCGCCTTGTTCACGCCGTTCTACTACGGATTCCACCTCGGCATGGAGGTCTCCGAAGCCGACATGTACGAGCTGCTTTCCATCGTCGAGGCCAATGTCGACACGCTCGCCGAGTCCGACGCCTCCTACGGGATGCTCGCCGAGGATATGGCGGAGCTGCAGCGCCGCGGCGTGGAGTCGTCCGTCGACGACGTCGAGGTGCACCCGGGTCTTGCGAAATGGATGAAGGAGCACGACGTCTGGGACGAAGCCTGGGACGACCGCGTCGCGGACAAGCGATGACCGCGACAGACCTGGCCGACGTGCCGAAACGTCCATGGCGGCGGCTGTTCAATCCCGCCGTCGGGCGCGAAACCGAACCCCCGCCGTGGGCGCGACGCGCCGCGACCGTCGGTTTCTTCGCGGTCGCGGTGTTGTTCACCGCCTACCTGCTGCAGTACTACGCCACCGGCGCCGGCGGCCCCACGATGCTGGCCGTAGCGCTGGTTCCCACGGCCTACGTCGTGGCCACGTTCGACGACGTCAGACGCGGGCAGCTCTACCCCGGGCTGCCGCCGACCGTCAGCGCGATCGTCGGATTCACGCTCATCGCGATCGCGGTCGCGGCGGGGCTGTACCTCTACACCGAATTCGAGGCGATCCGCTTCAGCAGGCTCGGCAGGTGGACGACCGCCGACCTCACGGCCGGGGCGACGCTCATCGGGCTGCTGCTGGAGTACAGCAGGCGCAAATACCTCCCGCTGTTCGTCCTCAACATCCTGCTCGCGGGCTACGTCGTGTACGGCTACGTCGTGCCCGGCCTGTTCAACCACCCGGGGCTGCCGTGGCGTCGCGTCGTCTCCTCGATGAGCCTGGAGACCACCACGGGCATCTTCGAGCAGCTGCCGCAAGTCGCGCTCACCCTCATCGGGTCGTTCGTGCTCGTCTTGGCGGCGATGCGGTCCTTCGGCGTCATCGACTCCATCCTCAAGGGCGCGTCGCGGCTGGCCACGCGCTCGCCGCACCTGCTGCCGCAGGCCGCGGTGGTCGGCTCCTTCGGCGTGGCCGCGGTCAGCAGCAGCGGCGCCGCCAACGCCGCCACCACCGGGTCGGCGACGATCCCCGCCCTGATCGACAACGGCTTCACCAGGGTCCGCGCGGCCGCAGTCGAGACCGCCACGTCGCTTGGCGGACAGCTCATGCCGCCGCTGATGGGAATCGCGGCGTTCCTGATGGCCGACTACATGCGGGTCAGCTACTTCGACGTGGTCGCCAGAGGCTTCGCGCCCGCGCTGATCTACTTCGCCGGCGTCAGCTTCGCGGTGTACCTGCTGTCGAAACGGTTCATGGCGCCGCGCGCCCCCCTCGAGACGAGCCCGCTCGGGCTCGTCGACAAAGCCAACCTGCTGGCGTACGTACTGTCCATCGGGGGCCTCGTCTACCTGATGGGCGTGGTGCGCACGCCCGCCATGCAGGCCGCACAGCAGGTCTTCGTCGTCCTCGCCGTCGTGCTCAGCGTCGTCTTCTTCGCCCGCGCGCTGCGGACGAAGGACGGCAGGCGGCCCGCCGCGCTGCTGCGCCCCTACGTCGGCTTCGTGGAGACCTTCACGCGGATGACCGCCGAACTGGCGGTGCTGCTGGCGATCCTCGGGCTGGTCACCGCGTCCTTCACCGTGACCGGCGTGCCCACCAAGGTCGGAATCCTGATGGTGGAGGTCGCCGGCGGCAACGTCGCGCTGATGGCGCTGATGGCGTTCGCGTTCGGCTACGTCGTCGGCATGGGGCTGCCTCCGGCGCCCACCTACATCATCGTCGCGGTGGTCCTCGCGCCGTTCATGATCAGCGCGGGCGTGGATCCCTGGGTGGTGCACTTCTTCGCGTTCCTCATCGCGGTCTTCGGCGAGCTGTCGCCGCCGACGTCGCTGACGGCCGCGGTCGCCGCGCGCATCGCCGACGCGTCGTTCACACGCACCATGTTCCTGGCGATCCAGCTGTGCCTGCCGCTGCTGGTCTTGATGGTCGCGGTGTTCACCTGGCCGGCGCTCATCGTGGAACCCGGCGTCGCGCAGCTGCTGCCCGCCGCGATGACGCTCGTGGTCTGCGTCGGCCTCGTGGTCAGCCTGCACGGCCGTTTCAGCGACGCGACCGGCGTCAACGTCGCCGCGCGACTGCTGCTGGCCGCCGCCGCGATCGCGCTGCTGTTCCAGCCGCACCTGACGATCGCCGCGGCGCTGGCGGTCGCCGTCGTCGCGGCCAGCGGCTTCGGGACGCGGCGAGCCCGTCACGTCGAAGCGGCGTAGAGAGCCTCCCACCTGCCACGTCATGCCATGCCGCCCCGTAGCCTCCAGTTAACTTTGGTGTCAGGATTCTCCGCTAAAGTGTCGCCCCGTTGTCGCCAGTAACCGCCCGAGGAGACCGATGACCGCAGTCGCGGAAGCGCAGTCGCCGTCCCCAGAGACGTCCGCAAACCACACGTCGACCGCGACCGAAGCGCCGTCGTTTCGCCCCGACATCGAAGGACTGCGCGCCGTCGCGGTGCTGCTTGTCGTCCTCGGCCACGCGGGGCTGCCGTTCCTGAGCGGCGGCTACGTCGGAGTGGACGTCTTCTTCGTCATCTCCGGCTTCCTCATCACCTCGCTGCTGCTGGCCGAGAAGGCCCGCACCGGCGCGATCTCCATCCGGAAGTTCTACGCCCGCCGCGCCGCGCGGCTGCTTCCGGCCGCCGCGCTCGTCGTCGTGTCCACCCTGGCCGCCGCCTGGCTGTGGCTGCCCGGCACCCGCTTCACCAGCATCGCCGGCGACGCCTTCGCCAGCGGGCTGTACAGCATGAACTTCCGGCTGGCGATACAGAACACCGACTATCTCACCGCCGACGCGCCGCCCTCGCCGCTGCAGCACTTCTGGTCGCTGGCGGTGGAGGAGCAGTTCTACTTCGTGTGGCCGGTGCTGCTGATCCTGCTGACGCTGACGGCCGCCCGGCGCGGACGCATCTCCCGGCTTCCCGTGGCGCTGACGCTGGCCGCCATCGCCGCGGTCTCGCTGGTGCTGAGCGTGACCCAGACGGCGACGTCGGCGCCGTGGGCCTACTTCGGCGTCCAGGCGCGCGCCTGGGAGCTGGCCGCCGGCGCGCTGCTCGCGGTGTTCGCCGCAAGCGCCGCCCGCATCGCCAAACCCGTCGCCGCGAGCCTGGCCTGGCTGGGGCTGGCGGCGATCATGTTTTCGGCCGTCGCCTTCGACGAAGCCACCGCGTTCCCCGGATACCTCGCCGTCGTCCCGGTGCTGGGGACGGTCATGGTGATCGCCGCCGGCTGCGGCGGACGCGGCGGCGCCGATTCCGTCCTCGGGCTGAAGCCGATGCAGCTGATCGGCAAGCTCTCCTACGGCTGGTACCTGTGGCACTGGCCGGTGCTGCTCATCGCGCCGGCCGCGCTGGGACGCGACGGATCGATCAAGCTGAACCTCGTTCTCGTCGTCGCCGCGCTCGGCCTGACCGCGGTGTCGTATAAGTTCCTCGAGAATCCGATCCGCACCCGCAAGTCGCTCAAGACGCGGCCGTGGCGCGGGCTGGCCCTCGGCGCCTCGCTGTCGGCCGGCATCGCCGTGGTCGCGGTGTGCGCGGCGTTCCTGCTGCCGCCGCCGCTTGGCAAGGGCGAGGCCGACGACATCGCCGAGCAGTACTCCCAGCAGCCCATCGACGAGGCCGCGCTGACCGAACACCTCGCCGCCGCGCTGCGGGAGCAAAACGTGCCGGCGAACCTCACCCCGGCGCTCGATCGGGCAGACAACGACAAGCCCGTGCTTTACAACAACGGCTGCCACCTCGACTTCGAGGTGATCGACGAGCCGGAGAACTCCTGCGTCTTCGGCGATCCCGAAGGCGACAAGACCGTCGTGCTGTCCGGGGACTCCCACGCCGCGCAGTGGCACCCGGCCTTCGACGCCCTGGCCAAGCAGAACGGCTGGAGGCTGATCAGCGTCACCAAGAGCGGCTGCCCTCCGACCGGCATGCTCACCTACAACACCGAGCTCAATCGCGAGTACAACGAATGCCCCGAGTGGCGCGACACTTGGCTTTCCGAGGTGCGCGATCTCAATCCCGACCTCGTCGTGATGACCTCCGGCGAGGGCAGCGGCATCGACGACCCCGACGAGCAGTGGGCCGACGGCTGGGCGGAGTCGTTCGGCATGGTCGACGACGGAAACGCGAAGCTGGTCTTCCTGGCCGACACGCCCTGGCACGACGAGAGCGTCCCCGACTGTCTGGCGTCCAACATCGACAACGCCGACGCCTGCACGCGGTCCCAGGACGAGGCCAGCCCCGACCCGAAGCGGCGCGACAAGATCACCGAGACGCTCACCGAGCAGGGCGTGCACGTCGTCGACCCGACCCAGTGGTTCTGCGTCGAGGGCGAGTGCCCCGTGATCGTGGAGAACATGCTGGTCTTCCGGGACCGTCACCACATCACCACCGACTACGCAAGGTTGATCAGCCCGCTGCTGGAGGACGAGCTCTCGCTGTCCTGACCTGCGAAAGCACCGGGATGTACGCCGTATGAGGCTATGAGGACGTCGAACGGATCCTCAAGCGAGACGACGAGGCCGATCGCCTTCGGCGTCGGCCCCCGCAGGGTCGTCTACCTGCTGTTGCTCCAGTAGGCGAGGTCGGTGTAGTAGCCTTCCTTGCCGTTTTTCACCAGCGTGATGTAGAACTCGAACACGTGGTCTTCCTTGAGGTTGTACTTGGACGCGAGGTCGGCGTAGACCTTGACGCAGGTGCCCTCGCCCCCGACGTCGAGGCCGTACTTGAATTTGTGGTCGGCGTCTTCATCCCAAATGCCCAACGACACCGAGTACCCGTCGGCCTCCATGTCGCAGAGTTTGACGACGTCGCCGTGGGCGGTGAATTCCACCCTGCCGCCGGGGTCGCCGTCGTCGGTGTTCATCGCCTCGTCGGCGGCATACGCCGGGCTGGCCAGCGCAAACGACATGACGACCGCGATCGCCGAGGCGGCCAGGGCGGTCAGAATCTTGCCGGGTTTCACTGTGGCTCCTTGGAATGTCATCTGAAGTTCTTCCAGTAGGCCTCGTCGCAGTACTTGTGGACGGTGTCGTCCAGCAGGCAGATCGTGAACTGGAAGAGGTTGTCTTCTCTGAGGTTGTAGTCGCCGCCCATGCTGGCGCGATAGGTCCAGCACTTTCCGGGCTGGTCGGCGTTGTGCTGCTTGTTGTACTTGTAGATGTGCGACGTGTCGTCGAAGACGCGGAGCATGACGCCGTGGCCGTCGTCCTGCGTGTCGCAGAGTTTGACGACGTCGCCGTTGGCGGTGAATTCGACCCGGCCGCCGGGATTGTCGTCGTCGGTGTTCATCGCCTCGTCGTGCGCCTGCGCCGGACTGGCGAGCGTGAACGACAACACGACCGCGGCCGCCGACGCGGTCAGAGCTGTGAGCAGCTTCCGAAGCTTCACTTAAATCCCTTTCAGAGCTGTCAGGAACTCCAAGATCATACCGGCTCGCCGAGAAAATACAGCGCGAATTGGCGCAAGTCACATTGTTCGCGAAGGGCCGCGGACAAGCCTCGGAACTGCGGCGACGCCGAGGTGTCAGTGCGCGCATCCTCACTCGTCGTCGAAGTCGGGAGGGTTCGCTTCGGAGATGTTCCGTTTCGTTTTGCGCTGTGCCGCATCAGTTTTTGTCGGGGGTTGCACCGTGTGGATAGTCTTCACAAGACATTTGATCCTACGACCTTTATGGAGGCGAATATGTCGGACTCGACAGTCGGATCGACCCGCAAGGACGGCGCGAGCCAGGACTTCCCCGAAGTCGAAATCTCGGTGGCTCCGGTGGCCGAGCGGTCTCGCGCGACGTTCGCCAAGACGCACAACCGTGCGGCGGTCGCCAACTTCTCCCACATCTTCGGTGACGAGAAGAAGTAGTC
>JBOGDN010000588.1:0-5433 GCA_050742995.1 Stackebrandtia sp.
CCGGCTCTGAATGGGCGTGGACGACCCATCGGCACCTCGGCGGGGTCCCGCCGCGCGCCGACCTGGCCGCCGAGCAGTCGCTGGCCGAGGTGCTGCGCCGCGCCGCCGCCGTGGGGCGCCTCTCGTCCGCGCACGACCTGTCGGACGGCGGCCTGGCGCAGACGCTGTGCGAGTCGACGCTGCGAGGCGGCCTGGGGGCCAGGCTCCGGCTGCCCGCCAAGACCGACCCGTTCGTGGCGCTGTTCAGCGAGTCGAGTGCGCGTGCGCTCGTCACCGTGACGCGCGAGCACGAGGCCGCGCTTTTGGCGCTGTGCGACGAGCAGGGCGTGCCGTGGACCGTGCTCGGCAACGTCGACGCCGAAGCGGACGGTCTGGAATTCGAAGATCTTTTCCGCGTCGGACGCGCCGAACTCGACGAAGCGTGGACGAAAACGCTCCCCGCTCTCTTCGGCTGAATTGTGCGTGCGCCTATTGCCGCCGACCGGCATACTGAACCGGCCCAGTTCGCCGCGAAATGGTGGAGATGGACTCGACTCTAATCTCGACGGTGTTGCCGTTGGCGGCGTTCATCGCCCTCATAGCCGCCAACGGATTCTTCGTCGCCGCCGAATTCTCCTTTGTCACGGTCGACCGTCCCTCGGTCGAAATCGCGGCCCAGGCCGGCGACCGGCGCGCCAGGTCGGTGTCGCGGGCGCTGAAGTCGCTGTCGTTTCAGCTGTCCGGCGCCCAGCTGGGCATCACCATCACGGCGCTGATGACCGGATACCTCGCCGAGCCCGCTCTGGCGTCCCTCATCGAACCGAGACTCGGCGTATTCGGCGCGGCCGCGTCGGGAATCGCGATCGCCATCGGCATGATCGTCGCCAACCTGCTTTCGATGCTGTTCGGCGAGCTGGTGCCCAAAAACGCCGCACTCGCCAGGCCGTTTCCGGTCGCACGCGCCACCGCGACGCCGCAGCGGATGTTCTCGCGCGGCTTCTCCCGGCTGATCGGCGTCCTCAACGGCAGCGCCAATTGGATCGTCCGCCGGCTGGGGATCGAGCCGCAGGAAGAGCTGGCCACCGCCCGCTCTCCCGAAGAGCTGCGGCTGCTTGCGGCGATGTCGGCGCGCGCGGGCGCGCTGCCCCGCGACACCGCCGTGCTGCTGCAGCGCACGCTGCGCTTCGGCGACCGCCGCGCCGCCGAGGCCATGACGCCGCGGGTGGATCTGACGGCGCTGCCGGTCGAGGCGACCATCGACGACCTGGTGCGCGCGGCCGTCGACACCGGTCTCAGCCGCTTCCCGATCTATGAGGGCACAAGGGATCAGATCGTGGGCGTGGCCGAGCTGACCGACGCGCTCGGCGTCCCGCCCTCGCTGCGCGGCAAGACGGCGGTGCGGACCGTGTCGCGAGAGCCGATTTTCGTCTCGGAGCACCTTGACTTGAACACCCTGGCGACGCGCCTGCGTCACGAGGGCGTCGACCTGGCCGTCGTCATCGACGAGTACGGCGGCACCGACGGCATCGTCACCGTCGAGGATCTCGCCGAGGAGCTGGTCGGAGAAATCGCCGACGAGCACGACCCCGCGGACGTGGAGACGTCGACGCACGTGGAGGCCGCCGGAGTGCCGACGTTCCTCGTCGCCGGCGACCTCCACGAAGACGAGGTCGCCGAGCACACCGGGTTCCGTATGCCCGACGGGCCGTACGAGACCCTTGCGGGCTTTCTCATGGCCCAGCTCGGCCACATTCCCGAGTTCGGCGAAAGCGTCGACTATGACGGCTGGGAGTTCACCGTCGTCGACGTGGAGCGACGCCGGGTCGAGCAGGTGCGGGTGCGGCCCCCCGACGACTGGGAGCCGTCCGGCGACTTCGTCGGCTACGACCCCTCGGCGGCGGAAGAGGGTCGACGATGACCGCGGCGATCGTCACGGGGATTCTGTTGCTGTTCAACGCCTTGTTCGTGGGGGGCGAGTTCGCGCTCATCGCCTCCCGCAGAACCGTCTTGGAGCCTCGGGCGGCCGAGTCCATCCGGGTGCGCTGGACGCTGTCGGCCATGGACCAGCTGCAGCTGATGATCACCGGCGTTCAGGCGGGCATCACCGTCTGCTCGCTGGGGCTCGGCGCGGTGTCCGAGCCGGCGATCGCGCACTGGATAGAGCCGCTTTTCGAGCGGCTGCACCTTCCCGAAGCCATGGTGCACCCCACCGCGCTCGTCATCGCGTTGACGATCGTGGTGTACCTGCACACGGTGCTGGGCGAAATGGTGCCGAAGAACATCGTCCTGGCCGGACCCGAGCGCTGCGCGTTGTGGCTTGGGCCGTTCATGCTCGCCTTCTGCATGGCGACGAAGCCGCTGCTCGTGGCGATGACGCGGGTGACCGCCGGCCTGCTCAGGTGTTTCGGCATCGACACCAGCTCGGTGTCGGGGAACGTCTACACCGCTTCCGAGTTCGCCGGACTCGCCGCCGAATCGCGCACCGAGGGGCTGCTCGACAACGTCGCGCACGCCCGGATGGCCGGGGCGCTCGCGCTTTCGGAACGCACCGCCGCCGACGTGCTGCGGCCGTGGCCGGACGTCGTCGTCGTCACCGACGCGATCTCGCCGGCGTCGCTTGAGGTGACGGCCAGCCGCACCGGACACTCCCGCTTCCCCGTCATCTCGCGCGGCGAGGGCCGGGTGAGCGGGTTCGTGCACGTCAAGGACGTCCTCGTCTTCAGCGGGCCGAGCCGGCGCTCGCCGATCCCGTCGCGCGTGGTGCGCCCGCTGACGCTGGTCCCTCCCGAGCGCAGCCTCGCCGACCTGCTGGTCTACATGCGGCGTCACGCGGTGCACATCGTCCTGGTCGGCCAGGGCGCGGTGCCGCTGGGAATCGTCACGCTCGACGACGTGCTCTCCGCCGTGATCGGCGGCCCCGAACTGTCCGCGGCCGAGTGAGACTTTCGTCGCAACGGTCCGCAGTCCACACGTATCGGCGCCGCTACGTCACCCGAACAGCCGTTGGCAAGCCGTTCGCCGCACGTTAGGTTGACGGCAACGACGACCGGTAGGGGACCGCATGGCTGATCGGGCGATGTTCGCCGGGTTTGACAGCCCGGTGAACCCGAGCTCCGACGAGCTGCGCGCCTGGGCGTACGACCCGGGAGCGGGGGCGCCGCAGACCGCCGCGCAGTGGGATCTGCTGCTCGCCGACGACCCGCTGGCGCCCACGCTCGTGGAGCTGGCCGCCGACCCGATCTGTCCCAAGCGCACCTTCGCGCTGCACTGCCTCTACCTCTACGCCGCCGACGCGGTGCGCACGGGCTTTCGCGCCCACCCTCGCCGCAAGGTCAAGAAACTGCTCGAGCAGGCCGACTCCACCGCGGACGCCTGGGTGGAGCTGTGGGCGGAGAACACGCGCGCGCTTATCGGCAACCCCGACCTCTTCGACTACCGCGACTGGTGCCAGGGCGGGCTGGCGCGCAAACCCCGCCGACTGTGACCGGCCCGGCCGAGGTCGGACGTCAGGCCGGTCGGCACAGCACCGGCAGCGATCCCATCCCGTTTTCCCGCAGCGCCTTGAGCACGACCGAGTAAAAGCTCGGCCTGCGGAACTGGCCGAGCAGGTACCGCACCGGGCCGCGGGGAAGCCGAAGCTGGTTCACCATGGCGTAAGGCCCCGTCTCAAGCGGCCCCAGCAGCGTGGTGTTGTCCACATTCATCTTGACGACGTACCAGGAGGCGAAGCTCTCCCAGGCCTTGACCGCGGATTCGGTGTCAGGGCCGGGAAAGTGATTGAACAGAAAGTGCGCGTCGCGGGTGCCGTCGGTGTCGCCGATGCGGCGAATGTTGCGGGCCGCCATGACGAAGTCGGCGTTCAAGTCGCGACACGGCGCGAAGTCTCGCACTCGAGTCGCCGCCTCCGGCGAGACGGTCTTGACCAGCATCATGACGTCGAAGCGCGGGCTTGTCTTGAGCGGCGGGATAAGAGTGGCGCGGTAGACCTCGGCGTCGATCACCTCCGGGATCTCCTCGAGCCGGCGAGCCGCGTCCTTGCACGCGGCGATCGCCGCGTCGCGCTCGGCGCTCGGCCTCACAAACGGAACACGGCGCGGAGAATCGATTCGCATGCCGAGGTAGAGGTAGCCGTATTCGGTCGGCTCGGTCAGCGGCAGTTCGGGGAGTTTCACGACCGCTCCTTGTCTGTCGTGGGGTCTTCGGCGAGCCGGAGCAGCCGATCCTTGAACGCGGCGCGGGCGCGCGGGTCCACGCTCGCCACGCCGACCGCCTCAGACAGCCACATCCCTTCGGCGGCGAACCGCGCCAGAAGCTGGTCGCCGCTCAGCACTCCGGGCGCCGTCGGCGCCCATCGCTCAAGCAGGCGGCGGTAGCGCGCGCTCAGCGCGTCGTCGTGAGCGGCGTCGACCAGCATCGCCAGGTCGCCGATCGAGGCGAGGGTCTCGTCGGAGACGGCGCGCACGTAGGCGGTCAACTTCTGAGTCGTCGAGGCCTCGGGGAACGGCACGCCCAACGCGTCGAGCATGGAGTTTTCCCAGCCTTCGAGGATGTGGTCGACCACGGCGGCGAGGAGTTTTTCCTTGCCGGGGAAGTGATAGATCAGCCCGCCCTTGCTGAGCCCGGCCTCGGAGGCAACGGCCTCCAAGGTCACCGCGCCGACGCCGTTGCGCTGTGCCAGACGAAGCGCGGCCTGGAGGATCTCGGTGCGATTGCTGGGTCTCATGTCCGTAACTGTACCGTCTGGTCGGTACAGTTGGCTATGCGGCGTCGGCCTCGTCGCGCGGCGCCGGCAGGCGGCGAGGCTAATCTCTTGTGCATGCCGGGAACACCGCAGACGCGTTTCGCCTACCTGGGGCCGCCGGGCACCTTCACCGAGGCCGCCTTGCATCGGCTGCCGGCCGCCAAGCGCGCCGCGACCGTGCCGATGCGCAGCGTCCCCGAGGCGCTGGAGGCCGTCCGCGGCGGCGACGTCGACGCCGCGCTGGTGCCGATCGAGAACTCCGTGGAGGGCTCGGTGCCGGTCACGCTGGACGCGCTGGTGTCGGGCGACCCGCTGGTGATCACCGCCGAGGTGGTCATGCCGGTGACCTTCGTGCTCGCCGGGCGTCGCGGCGGCGACGTGTCCGTGGTGGCCTCCCACCCGCACGCCCTGGCGCAGTGCCGGGGCTACCTGCGTCGGCACTACCCCGAGGCGACCGCCGTCGACGCGCTTTCGACCTCGGCGGCGGCCGGCATGGTCGTCGACGGCACGGCCGACGCCTGCGTGTGCGCTCCGCTGGCCGCCGAACAGCAGGGGCTCGACGTGCTCGCCGACGACGTCGGCGACAACCCCGACGCGGCGACGCGCTTCGCGCTGACGTCGCGGCCGGCGGCCGCCGCGCCGCCGTCGGGCAACGACCTCACGTCGCTGGCCGTCTACATCGCGCACGACAAGGTGGGCGCGCTGCTGAGCGT
>JBOGDN010000589.1:0-1504 GCA_050742995.1 Stackebrandtia sp.
CGCCGCACCTCGCGAACACGCCTCAAGCCCGGCCGCGCCCGATCCGGCGTACAGGTCCAAAAAGCGCACGCCGTCCAGGTCGCGCGCGGCGGCCAGCGCGCCGAAGAGGGCTTCGCGCACCCGGTCAGAGGTGGGGCGGGTGGACTGTCCCGACGGCACGACCAGACGCCGGCCGCCCAGTTCGCCGGCGATGATTCGCGTCAACTCTTCTCCAGGTACTCGGCGCGGTCCTCGGTTACCAGGGCGGCCACCGCGTCGGCCAGCTCGGGATGAGAGGCGAGCTCGGGGTCGACGTCGACGAGCGCGACCGCCTCGGCACGGGCTTCTGAGATCAGGTCGGCGTCGCGCAGCAGCGAAAGCAGCCGCACCTGCGAACGCACTCCCGACTGGGCTTCGCCGAGCACGTCGCCTTCGCGGCGCTGCTCCAGGTCAAGCTCGGCCAGCCGGAAACCGTCGACGGTGGAGGCCACCGCCGTCAGGCGCTCCGCGGCCGGGCTGTCGGGCTCGGCCTCGCTGACCAGCAGGCACAGTCCCGCCGCGCTGCCGCGGCCGACCCGGCCCCGCAGCTGGTGCAGCTGGGAAACCCCGAACCGGTCGGAGTCCATGATCACCATCATCGTGGCGTTGGGGACGTTGACGCCGACCTCGATGACCGTCGTGGCCACCAGAACGTCCAGATCGCCGGCGGCGTAGGCGTTCATCGTCGCGTCTTTGTCGTCGGAGGGCATCCGGCCGTGCAGCACGCCGACCCGCAGTCCCGAAAGCGGTCCCTCGGCGAGCTTGGGCGCCACGTCGAGCACCGCCAGCGGCGGACGGCGCTCGCCTTCGGCGGGCGCGGGCTTGTCGTCGTCTCCGACGCGCGGGCACACCACATAGGCCTGATGGCCTTTGGCGACCTCTTCGCGCAGTCGCTGCCAGGCCCGCGCGACCCATCGCTCGTCGCCGCCGCGCACCACGTGCGTCTTGATCGGGACGCGCCCGGCGGGCAGCTCGGTCAGACGGCTGGTCTCCAGGTCTCCGTAGACGGTCATGGCGACCGTCCGCGGTATCGGCGTCGCCGTATTCACCAGGTCGTGCGGCGGCTGCGCGGCCTTGGCGCGCAGGGCGTCGCGCTGCTCGACGCCGAAGCGGTGCTGCTCGTCGACGACGACGAGGCCCAGGTCCTTGAAATCGACGCCTTCGTACAGCAGCGCGTGAGTGCCGATCACGATCCCGGCGTCGCCGTCGGCAAGCGCCGCACGCACCTCGCGTCGCGCCGCCGCGCCCTGCGAGCCGGTCACCAGGCGCACCGACGTGGCGTGGTCCGCGGCCCCCAGCTCGCCGGCGCGGCCAAGCGGCCCGAGCTGTTCGACGATGGTGCGGTAGTGCTGCGCGGCGAGGACCTCGGTGGGCGCCAGCAGCGCGGCCTGGCCGCCGGAGTCGACCACCTGGGCCATGGCCCGCAACGACACGACCGTCTTGCCGCTTCCCACGTCCCCTTGCAGGAGCCGGTGCATCGGGTGGG
>JBOGDN010000590.1:0-8269 GCA_050742995.1 Stackebrandtia sp.
CCGCCTCACTGGGGCGGCTTCCGGGTGAAGCCGCGCGAGGTGGAGTTCTGGCAGGGTCGGACGAACCGGATGCACGACCGGCTGCGTTTCCGCCGCGACGGAAATGACGGCTGGACGGTCGAGCGCCTGGCTCCCTAGGAGGCGGGCGCCGGCGTCGTGCCGGAAGGACTGCGCAGCCGGCGGCCGGTGACCGCGAGATACACCGCGGCGTGGACGACAACGTTGAGGACGGACGGCCCCAGCATGAACAGGTAAAGGGCCGCGTCCTTCAGCGAGTAGACCTCCAGGAACGCCGGGATCGACCACGGCAGTCCCAGCCCGACCAGCACCAGACCGACCAGACCCGCCCCGATGTTGGCGCCCGCGTCGGGAGGCGTTGTAGCCGTCATGATCAGGAACACCGCCCACAGCAGCAACACCGAAAGCGCGTGAGCGGCCAGCAGCCAGGTCCATACCGGAGCGATTCTCCGTCGCTTGCTCATGCTGGGCAAGGTACAGGCCGGACGCAACCGCCGGCCCTCGCGACACGGACGTCGCCGAGGGGATTCTGTCGTCGGCGGCTGGACGGTCGAGAGCCTGGCTCGCTAGGAGGCGGGTGCCGCCGCGGAGCCGGCAAACTTTCGCAGTCGACGAGTGGTCACCGCGCGGTACACCAAGGCGTGGATGCCCACGTTGAGGAGGGCCGTTCCTATCGGTATCAGGTAATAGCCGACGCCCGACGGCAGTGCCTCCCCGCTGGCAAGAATCGGGATCGACCACGGCAGGCCCTCCAACAGCAACACGACTCCTCCAAGGAGGAGTCCGATAGGGACTTCCGGGTAGTCGGGGGGCAAAGTCAGCAACGACAGGAACACCGCCGTCGGAGGCAACACCGCGATCGCGTGGAGGACCAGAAGTACTGTCCATACAGGATTGACTTTCCATCGCTCTTTCATGCTGGCCAAGGTACCGGCCAGACGCCGTCTCTGGCGCCGCGAAAACGGCCGCGGCAAGGTTTCGGCAAGGCGTCGGCAAGTACACCCCGGCCGGAGACCTGTGAGACAAGCCGCACGACGACGGGGTTCGGCGGGCGAAGCGTCTCGCTCCCTAGGAGGCGGGCGCCGCCGCAGAGCCGGCGAACTTTTGCAGTCGACGAGTGGTCACCGCGCGGTACACCAAGGCGTGGATGCCCACGTTGAGGAGGGCCGTTCCCACCGGGATCAGATAACGGGCGACGCCCGACCGCCATTCGTCGCCGGTGAACGGGATCGACCACGGCAGACCCTCCAACGCCACCACGCCTCCTGCAATAAAGAGTCCGATGGGGACTCCCGAGTAGTCAGGGGGCAAAGTCAGCTCCCACAGGAACATCGCCGTCGGCGCCAACACCGCGATCGCGTGGAGGACCAGAAATACTGTCCATACGGGATTTATTTTCCATCGCTCTTTCATGCTGGCCAAGGTACCGGCCAGACGTCGTCTCTGGCGCCGCGAAAACGGCCGTGGCAAGGTTTCGGCAAGTACACCCCGGCCGGAGACCTGTGAGATGCGCCGCTCGAACGCCAGTATGCGCAGGGAACCCATGCCAGGCGCCGGATCCCGCAGAAGTTCCCAAGCCAATAAGCTAGCTAGCCATAGGTCTGCCCGATCAACCGTCGGGCTGTCGCCCCCTCGGCGGCGTTCGGGCGGCAGGCACCCCCCGGCGACGACTATCGGTTTTTCCGAGCTATGGAGATGTGTGACATGGCCTTGTCTGGCGACCAGTGGACTATCAGCTACTCCGGGCGCGAGGCCGTGATCGCCTCCGTCGGCGGCGGGCTGCGCTCCTTCAGCGTCGACGGCGTGCATTACGTCGACGGCTACGGCGACGACGAGATCGCCCCCGGATGGGCCGGGCACGTGCTGGCGCCGTGGCCGGGGCGCCTCGGCGACGGCGTGTACACCTTCGAAGGCGAAACCCACCGCCTGGCCTGGAACGACCCGGACACGCGCAGCGCCATGCACGGCCTGGTCGGCTGGATGCGGTGGCAGGCCGCCGACGTCTCCGACTCGTCGGTGACCGTGGAATGCGCGCTGCCGGCCCAGCCGGGCTACCCGTTCCCGCTGGTGCTGCGCACCCGCTGGTCGCTTGGCCCGTACGGCCTGCGCGCGGCGCACACGGTGAGCAATGTGGGCACGCGTCCGTGCCCCTTCGGCCTTGGCGTCCATCCGTACGTCATGGCCGGCGACCGCGCGGCGCTGAGCACGTGGCGGCTGCGCGTGCCCGCCAAGACCCGGCTGACCGTCAACGAACGCGGCCTGCCGACGGGCGAGGAGACCGCGCAGTTCGTCGAGCCCGCTGTCGTGGGCGAGGCGCAGCTGGACTGCACGTTCGGCGAGCTGATCCGCGACGCCGACCGCGTGGCCACGCTGGAGGTGCTGTCGGCCTCCGAAGATCGCGGGGTGACGGTGTGGGTCGACGAGTCCTTCGGATGGCTTCACGTCTACACGGGAGACGCGCTCCCGAACGAGCGGCGGCGACGCGCGCTCGCGGTGGAGCCGATGACCTGCCCGCCGGACGCGCTTCGCAGCGGCGCCGGCCTGGTGACGTTGGGGCCCGGCGAGCTGTGGTCGGGTACTTGGGGCATCTCCCCCCGGAAGTGAACGGGAGTAACGTAACTCACGCGGCTGACCCCGCTCGACGGGTTGTCGCGTCTTATATAGAAAGCGACCCGGCGGCTTGACTAGGGGAGAGTGATGATCTTCAAAGCGGTGCGGGACGGACGCCCGTATCCCGAGCACGGTCTGTCGCTCAAGGAATGGGCGGCCGTCCCGCCGCGGTCGGTGCGGCTTGACCAGCTTGTCACCACCAAGCGTGAGCTGGCGCTCGACAAGCTGCTCGCCGAAGATTCCACTTTCTATGGTGATTTGTTCCCGCACGTGGTGGCGTGGCGCGGCAATCTCTACCTAGAGGACGGTCTGCACCGTGCTCTGCGCGCCGCCTTGCAGCAGCGCACTTCCATCCACGCGCGGGTGTTGGAGACGTCGGACGTTACTGCCAACCCTGCTGCTGACCCGGGGGCTGCTGCGGGACCTGCTGCGTAGGCTGCTGAACCTGCGGCTGGTGGTGCTGCGGCTGCACGGTCGGGATCACTCCGGTGGCGGGCGCGGCGGCCGGCGCCGGCGCTCCCATGGTGAAGGTCGCCGAGATGAACAGGCCCACCGCGGCGGCGTGGATCAGCAACGCGACGACGGTCGCCGCGTCCGGGCTGTTCGTGGCGATCAGGAGTCCGACGACGTCGGCGATCTCGTAGACGCCGATCCCCAGCACCGCGGCGCGGTACGCGTTGCGGAATTTGTCTCCCGTGGTGATCGCCACCGCGGTCAGGGCGATGATCACGTAAATCGGCGAGAGGACGCCGGAGCCGGTGAGCTGCACGTCCGTGTAGTCGTCGCCCGAAGCCAGAATGAGCAGCGAGACGAAGAGCGCGAGCGCGCCGCCGCCGGACAGGCCGAGCGTCAGAACGTTCATGGGGAGCTTGTCGAGCATTTGGCCCGCGCCGCCGCCTTGCTGCGCGTACATGGCCTGCTGTTGCGCGTACGCCGCTTGCTGCTGTTGCGCGTAAGCCGCCTGCTGCTGCTCATAGGCGGCTTGCTGCTGCTGTTGCTCAGGTGTCGGGTATCCGGGTTGTTGTTGAGATGGATCTGTCATGCCGAATATGATGCCTTGCCGGGACCACGAAAGGTGGCGGCAGGTCCATTACCGGCGCTCGGCGTGGCGCATCGCGAGCCTGACGCCACGCCGTGTGCGGCCGGCGCGAGGCGTTCAGCCCCGTTGATCCTTCGGGGGCTTGAAGATCGAAAGCGACGGAGGATCGTCGTGCACGCTCGGGTCGATTCCCTCGGAGTGCACCTGGGGCTGTCCGCCGGGCGCATGCGGCGGTGCGACGGTCGTCGGCGGCGCCTGGTAGACGGCGCCGGGCGCGGCGGCGTGGTGCTGCTGTCCGAACACCGGCGGCAGCGGCGGATGCGCCGGTCGGGTACGCACCAGCAGCACCGAGGCGGCGACCATGGCGATCCCGACCAGCAGCACCCACAGCCCGTACTGATAGCTCACCTCGAAGTCCTCGACGACTTTGGCCGCTTCCTCGATGGCATCCTCGTCTTCCCCGTCGAAGCCCCGGCCTTCGGCCGTGGCGTTGATCGTCGACTGAACGTACGACTTCCAATGGCTGACGCGAGCGAACTGCCCGAAGGCCGTCGTGACTCCGAGCCCGAGGGCGGCGAGCCTTCCGAAGACCAGCAAGCGCGGCGACGCGCTCGACGCGATCGCCGCGGCCGCGGCCATCACCAGCAGCGGCAATCCGATGACCAGGGTGTCGAGCGCGCCGGCAGTCGGCTCCAGGTCGAGATAGAACAACTCGAATTCTTCGAGAAACAAGTTGCTGCTTTCGGTGTATCCGAAGTAGGTGACCTCGAGCGGCGACGGAGCGTCCTCGGCGTCGCCGAAGGACAGCTGCGCCAGCGGCAGGAACATCGACGCCCCGATCAACAGCAGCCCGGCGCCGGCGACGAGGATCGCGACCAGGTTGCGCGGCGGACCCTGTGTCGGCTGCGGCCACGGGCGTCCGGACGGGGCCGCGGCGGCGGCGTGGGGCGGCGGGGCGTGGACGGGGGCGGTCGCCGGCCGGCCGCCGGAGTGAGGCTGCTGCGGGTATTGGGGAGCTGTCACGCCAACAGTGTGCCTCAAGGCTTCCCCGCTGTGTGAGTCTTATGACAGCCCAGCGGTTTCGCGACGTGGGTCGTGAAATGATCTTCGCCGTGACCGCACACATCTCCGCCAAGCCCGGCGACGTCGCCGAATCCGTTCTGATGCCCGGCGATCCCTTGCGCGCCAAGTGGATCGCCGAGACTTATCTGACCGATCCGGTCTGCTACTCGTCGGTGCGCAACATGTACGGCTACACCGGGACCTACGAGGGCGTCCGCGTCTCGGTGCAGGGCTCGGGCATGGGCATGCCGTCGGCTTCGATCTACGCCCACGAGCTGCTTGAGGAGTACGGCGCCAAGACGCTGGTGCGGGTCGGCAGCGCCGGTTCGCTGCGCAAGGACGTGGGGCTGCGCGAGGTGGTGGCCGGCATCGGCGCCTCGAGCGAGTCGGCCATGAACCGGCTGCGCTTCGACGGGCTGATCGACTACGCGCCCGTCGCCGACTTCGCGCTGCTGCGCACCGCCGTCGACGTCGCGGCCGAGCGCGGCGTCCAGGTGCGCGTGGGGCCGATCCATTCCGGGGACGTCTTCTACACCGACCGTCCCGACCTCTACGAGAAGCTCGCCGCCTACGGCGTGATCGCGGTGGAGATGGAGGCCGCGGCGCTGTACACGCTCGCCGCCAAGTTCAACGCGCGCGCCCTCGCCCTGGTGACCATAAGCGACAACCTCGTCACCGAAGAGCACCTGTCCAGCGAGGAGCGCGAACGCTCCTTCGCCGACATGGCGGAGATAGCGCTGCGGACCGTCGTGCGCTAAGGGCTCTTAATTTTGTCCTCTTCCGTTGCGAGCGGCCTCCAGGCGGCGACGGCTTGCGAAGCGCCGCCTGGTGGGCGCGTAGCAGGAAACGGGACAAAGTTAAGAGCCCTAAGTTACTCGGCCTTGTAGTCCCCGGTCATGCGCACTTCGCCGCGGCCGTCGACGATCCCTCCGGCGAGCCAGGAGTCGACGCCGCGCGCCGTCAGCAGCGCCAGGGTGCGGTCGACCTGGTCGGCGGGGACGATCGCGGCCATCCCCATCCCCATGTTGAAGGTCCGCTCCATCTCCGCCGCGGAGATCTTGCCGGTGCGGGAGACCAGGTCGAAGACCGGCTGCGGCCGCCACGACGAACGGTCGACGACCGCGTCCAGGTTCTCGGGCAGCGCCCGCACCAGGTTGCCCGGGATGCCCCCGCCGGTGATGTGCGCGAAGGAGTGCACGTGGCATTCGGCGACGATCGACAGGCAGTCCTTGGCGTAGATCCTGGTCGGCGTCAGCAGCTCCTCGCCGAGGGTGCGCTGCTGGCCGAAGTCGGGCACCACGGTGTTCAACGGCATGCCCCCCTCGCCGAGCAGCACGTGGCGCACCAGCGAGAAGCCGTTGGAGTGCAGCCCGGACGAGGCCATGCCGATGATCGCGTCGCCGGCGCACACCTTGTCCGGCCCCAGCTGCGCGTCGGCCTCGACCACGCCGACGCCGGTGGCCGACACGTCGTAGTCCTCCGGACGGAGCACACCCGGGTGCTCGGCGATCTCGCCGCCGATGAGCGCGCACCCGGCGTAGCGGCAGCCGTCCGTGATGCCGGCGCCGAGGTCGGCGATGCGTTCGGGAACCACCTTGCCGCAGGCGATGTAGTCGAGCAGGAAGAGCGGCTCGGCGCCGCACACCACCAGGTCGTCGACGACCATGGCGACCAGGTCGACTCCGACGGTGTCGTGGATGTCCATCTGCTGGGCGATGACCAGCTTGGTGCCGACGCCGTCGGTGGAGGAGGCGAGCAGCGGCTGCTTGTACTTGCCGACGTCCAGCGCGAAGAGCCCTGCGAAGCCGCCGATGCCGCCGACCACCTCGGGCCGGGTGGCTTTGCGGATGTGCGGCTTCAGCGCCTCAACGGCGCGGTCTCCGGCTTCTATGTCCACCCCGGCGTCCTTATACGACGAATCGCCGCGCCAGGGCGTGATCTTCCGCTCCGCCGCCTGCGGCGGGGCATTGACCTCGACCCGCGCTTCGGCTTCGAGCTGTGCTTTTTCGTTGTCCATCAGGCCATTTCTTCTTGGGTAGCCGCCTTGCCCGCACCGGCGTCGGTGCGCCGGTCGAGTCCTTCTAGGAAGTGCTTGCCGAGCACGTCGCCTTCGGGCAGGCCGATCGGGTACTCGCCGTCGAAGCACGCCCGGCACAGCCGGGTCTTGGGCTGCTCGGAGGCCGCGACCAGGCCGTCGAGCGAAACGAATCCGAGGGAGTCGGCGCCGACGGACCGCCGAATCCCGTCGATGTCGAGGTTGTCGGCGATCAGCTCGGCCTTGGTGGCGAAGTCGATGCCGTAGAAACACGGCCACTTGACCGGAGGCGAGGAGATGCGCACGTGCACCTCGAGCGCTCCAGCCTCGCGCAGCATCCGCACCTGAGCGCGCTGGGTGTTGCCGCGGACGATCGAGTCGTCCACCACCACGAGCCGCTTGCCGCGCACCTGCTCGCGCAGCGGGTTGAGCTTGAGCTGGATGCCGAGCTGCCGCAGCGACTGGGACGGCTGGATGAACGTGCGTCCCACGTAGTTGTTCTTGGTGAACCCGAGGCCGTAGCTGATGCCGGACTCCTGGGCGTAGCCGATGGCCGCGGGAATGCCGGATTCGGGCACCGGCACGACGAGGTCGGCTTCGGCGGGATGTTCGCGGGCCAGCCGGCGTCCGATCTCCACGCGGGCGGAGTAGACGTTGCGTCCGGAGATGGTCGAGTCGGGGCGGGCGAGGTAGACGTACTCGAACAGGCAGCCCTTCGGCGACTGCGGGGCGAAGCGGGCGCTGCGCAGGCCGTGCTCGTCGACGGCGATCAGCTCTCCCGGCTCGATCTCGCGCACCATCGAGGCGCCGACGGTGTCGAGCGCGGCGGTCTCGCTGGCGACGACCCAGCCGCGCTCGAGGCGGCCGAGCACCAGCGGACGCACGCCGCCGGCGTCGCGCGCGGCGTAGAGGGTGTTCTCGTCGGCGAAGACGAAGCTGAAGGCCCCCCGCAGCTTGGGAAGCACCTTCAACGCCGCCGACTCCACCGACTCGTCGGGGTAGGACGCCAGCAGCGCGGTGACCAGTCCGGTGTCGGTGGTGCCGGAGTCGCGCGCCAGACCTTGCGCCGCGCACTCGGAAGCCAGCTCGGCGGTGTTGACGAGGTTCCCGTTGTGGGCCAGCGCGATCGTGGTCCCCGTCGAGGTCGACCGCAGCGTGGGCTGCGCGTTCGCCCACGTCGTGGCCCCGGTGGTGGAGTAACGGGTGTGGCCGACGGCCAGATGGCCGGTCAGCGGCGCCAGCGTCGCCTCGCTGAAGACCTGCGCCACCAGGCCCAGGTCTTTGTAGACGGTGAGGCTCGCGCCGTCGGAGACGGCCATGCCCGCGGACTCCTGCCCGCGGTGCTGCAGCGCGTACAGGCCGAAGTACGTGAGCTTCGCGGCTTCCTCGCCCGGCGCCCAGACGCCGAAGACGCCGCAGGCGTCCTGCGGCCCGGAGTCGCCGGGGTCCAGGTCGTGGTTGAGCCGCCCGTCACCTGGAGGCACTGCGAATGCTCCTCATCAGCG
>JBOGDN010000591.1:0-19845 GCA_050742995.1 Stackebrandtia sp.
GCTCCGAGCGGGAACGCCGGCCGCGTCAACGGACTCCTCAGTCGCGCAGCGCCGCGGCGACCGCCTCGGGCATCGGCGTGGTGGGGCGGCCGATGAGGTCGCGCAGATGCGTGCTCTGGTTCAACAGCTCACCTTTCGCCACCCCGACGTCGGAGTCGGCGATCATCTCGGCGACCGGCCGCGGCAGCCCGGCGGCGGCGAGCGCCTTGGCGTACTCGACTTCCGGGAGGTCGCGGTAGACCACCGGTTTGCCGCTGTGACGCGCCACCTCGGCCGCCAGTTCGGGCATGGTGAACGCGACGTCGCCCGCCAGCTCGTAGGTGGCGCCGTCGTGCCCGTCGCCGATGAGCACGACGGCCGCGGCCGCGGCGTAGTCGGCGCGCGTTGCCGCGGAGATCCGGCCCTGTCCGGCGCTGCCGACGATCGCTCCGTGCTCAAGCGCGGGCGCCAGCTTCTCGGTGTAGTTCTCCAAGTACCAGCCGTTGCGCAGCACCGTGTAGGGCAGTCCCGACTTGTGGATCAGCTTCTCGGTGGGCCAGTGCTCCTTTGCCAGGCCCACGCTGGTGGAGTCGGCCCCGAGCAGGCTGGTGTAGACGAGCTTGTCCACTCCCGCGGCGACGGCGGCGTCGACGACGTTGCCGTGCTGCGGCATACGCCTGCCGACCTCGCTCGAAGAGACGAACAGCAGCCTGCCGCCGCCGGCGAAGGCGGCCTTCAGAGTGTCGGGTCGGTCGTAGTCGGCCTGGCGGGCCTGGACGCCTCTTGCCCTGAGGTCGGCGGCCTTCTGCGGGTCGCGCACGACCGCGACCACGTCGGACGCGGAGACGCCGCGCGCGAGCAGCTCCTCAACGACCAACCGTCCTAGGTGTCCTGTTGCTCCGGTGACGATGAACATGCGCCTTACCTTTCTAGTCGATAGGTACGGCACTAAAGTTAGCACTAACTTCTAGTTAGTGAAAGTCGGCGGGCGAAATGCGACGCGCCGCCGCACCCGCGCGGATCGCTACTCGGGAGACGACAGCTGTTCGGCGTGCAAGGCCGCGGTTTCCCGCTGTTTTTCAAGCCGGACGCGCAGCCGTTCCACCACGACCATGAAGCTCTCCAGCTCCTCGGCGGACATCTCGGCGAACAGGTGCTCTGCCCAGCGTCCTTGGCCCTCGTGCATGCCGGCGGCGAGCCGCTCTCCCACGGGGGTGAACGCGACAAGCAGGGACCGGCGGTCGGTGGGGTGCGGCCGGCGCTCGACCAGCCCGGCCTCCTGCAGCGCGTCGACAAGGCCGGTGATATTTCGCGGGGTCACCCCGAGCGCCTCGGCCAGTTTGCGCTGCGGCACCGGCCCGCTGCGATGGAGCTGCCACAGCAGATGGGCCCGCGCGCGGGTCACCCCGATGGTCGTCATGCCCAGGTCCATCACGTCGTTGAGCAGCACAGACATCTCGATAAGCCGTCTTAGGGCGGTGAAAGACAAATTTTCTGCACCATCATCATTGTGTATCTGCTTCATTATGTTGTATCCTCCGTAACCATGGTACGCACAAACACCGCAGCAGAGATTGTCGTCTCGGGCCTCACCAAGCGCTTCGGCGCGGTGCGGGCCGTCGACGACCTGACTTTCACCGTCGAGCCGGGCTCGGTCACCGGGTTCCTCGGCCCCAACGGGGCCGGCAAGACCACGACCTTGCGCATGTTGCTCGGCCTGGTGTCCCCCGACGCCGGAACCGCCCGCATCGGGGGCCGCCGCTACGCCGACCTGCCTCGCCCCGGCAGCGCCGTGGGCGCGATGCTCGAGGCCGACGGCTTTCACGCCGCCCGCAGCGGCCGCTCCAGCCTGCGCTCGCTGTGCGCGGTCAACGGCTATCCCGGTTCGCGCGCCGACGAGGTGCTCGATCTGGTCGGCCTCGCCGACGCCGCGCGACGGCGCGTCAAGGGCTACTCGCTCGGCATGAAGCAGCGGCTGTCGCTGGCCGCCGCGCTGCTCGGCGACCCGCCGGTCCTCGTCCTCGACGAGCCGGCCAACGGCCTCGACCCCGAGGGCATCGTGTGGATGCGCAAGCTGCTGCGCGACCTGGCCGACGAAGGCCGGACCGTGCTGGTCTCCAGCCACGTGCTCACCGAGATGCAGCAGCTCGTCGATCGCGTCGTCATCGTCAACAAGGGACGATCAGTGCGCCAGGGCAGCGTCTCCGAGCTGGCCGGCCTCGACGCGGGCGTCGTCACCGTTCGCTCGCCCCAGGCCGACTCGCTCGCCGTCGCGCTCGAGGTGGCGGCGCTGCGCGTCGAACGCCTCGACGCCGAGCGGCTGCGCGTCTCCGGCGCCTCGACGTCCCAGGTGGGACGCATCGCCCATCGCACCGGCGCGGAGCTGCACCAGCTGGCGCAGTCCGACGCCGACCTCGAAAACGTCTTCCTCGCGCTTACCGGCGAGACCAACCGAAAGGAACCGGCATGCTCGGCCTGATCCGCGGAGAGCTCCGCAAACTGTTCGCCACCCGGATGTGGCTGTGGACGCTGCTGGCGGTCGTCGTGCTCGCCGCGCTGTTCACCAGCCTGAGCATCGGCTTCGGAGACGAGGCCGACACCTGGACGTTCCCCCTCGACAGCCCCGAAGGCCAGCGAACCCTGTTCGGCAACGGCCGCACCGCGGCCGCGCCGCTGGTGATGATGCTGGCCGCGGTGTTCGTCACCGGAGAGTTCCGGCACCGCACCGCCGCCTCCACGTTCCTGGCCACTCCTCGGCGCACCCGGGTGATCACGGCCAAGCTGATCGCCTGCGTCGTCGTAGCCGCCGGATACGGCCTGGCCGCGGTCGGCGCCAACGCCGCGGTGGCGATGCCGTGGCTTTCGGCGAAGGGCATCGACTTTTCCCTGCTCGACAACGGCATTCCCACAACGATCGGGGCCGTCGTGGCCGCGACGTGCCTGTACGCCGCCATCGGGGTCGGCCTGGGCGCGGCCCTGCGCGAGCAGGTCGCCACCACGGTCGGGCTGCTGATCTACCTGTTCGTGGTGGAGCCGATCGTCGCCCAGATCGGGGCGATTTCCGAATGGACGGCGTACCTGCCCGGCAAGGCCGGCGAGGCGCTGATCGGGATCGAGCTGGCTCAGGGGCCGATGTCGACCGGCGGGCTCGATGCCTGGCAGGGCGGTCTGGTCCTGGGAGGGTATGCCGCGGCGCTGGTCGTCGCCGGAATGCTCACCACGGCGCGCAAGGACATCGTGTGACGCGACTCGCCTGAGCCGACGCTGAAATGCCGTGGGGACTGTTGCGACAAGATGTAGTATCACTGCTGTCAATCAGCAGAGTTCGACTACGAAAGAGAGACGACCTATGGCTGTGGCGAGCCAGTCCCCCACGGCTGCGTCGGACGCCGTCTCCGCGAACGCGGCGATCCAAGTGCGCGACCTGCGCATGCGTTACGGCGAGACCGACGTCCTCACGGGCGTCGACTTCGAAGCCCGCCCCGGCGAGGTCTTGGTGCTGCTCGGCCCCAACGGCGCCGGCAAGACCACGACCATCGAGATCCTGGAGGGCTTCCGTCGCCGCTCGGACGGCGAGGTCGGCGTGCTCGGCGTCGACCCGAACCGCGGCGACGAGGCGTGGCGCTCCCGGCTTGGCGTGGTGCTGCAGTCCTGGCGCGACCACGGAAAATGGCGCGTCCGCGAGCTCCTGTCCCACCTGGGCCTGTACTACGGGCCGTACTCCACCGACCGAGTACGACGCCCCTGGGACGCCGACGATCTGATCGAGACCGTCGGACTGACCGAGCACGCCCACAAGAAGGTCGCCACGCTCTCCGGCGGGCAGCGGCGTCGTCTCGACGTGGCCGTCGGACTGGTGGGACGACCGGAGCTGCTGTTCCTGGACGAGCCGACCGTCGGCTTCGACCCGCACGCAAGGCGCGAGTTCCACGACCTGATCCACCGACTGTCTGACTTGGACAATACGACGATTCTGCTGACCACTCACGACTTGGACGAGGCGGAAAAGCTCGCCGACCGGATCCTCATCCTCGCCGGGGGCCGGATCATCGCCGACGGCTCGCCCGAGGCGCTTGCACTGCAGATGGCCACGGACGCCGAGGTGAAGTGGACTCTTGACGGAGAACGCCACGTGCACGCCACCTCCGACGCCACGGCGTTCGTCAAGAAGCTGTTCGAGCAGCACGGCGACGGCGTCGCCGATCTGGAGGTGCGTCGCGCCTCTTTGGAGGACACGTACATCAACATGGTGCGCGACTTCGAGGCCGGCCAGGCCGAGGCGGCCGTCAAACACTTCGAGGAGGCTGCCCGATGAACCCCGTCATGACCCCGTACGCGGCGGGATGGAAACGCGGCTGGACCGAGTTCCGGCATTCGATGTCCTCGCCTTCGGACATCGCCGGTTATCTGTTCCCGACCGGAATCGCCATGGTGGTCATCCTGTTCCTGCGAGACGTCGACCTCGGCGGCGGAGCGGTGTCGCTTGGGGCGATGTCGCTGCCGAGCCTGCTTGGCATGAACATCGCCTTCGGCGGCTTCATGGGGGCGGTCGGCACCTTGATCACCGAGCGCGAAGACGGGACCCTGTTGCGCGCCAAGGCCATCCCGAACGGCATGATCGGTTATCTGATCGGCAAGATCATCAGCAACTCGGCGTTCATCGCCGCGGGCATGGTCGTCGTCCTGATCGCGGGTCTGATGATGTTCGACGGGGTCGCCCTCGACGGACCGGCCTCCGTGCTCATGCTGATCGCCGTGCTGGTGCTCGGGCTGTTCGCCTCGATGCCGATCGGCGCCGTGCTCGGCTCGCTGATCACCAATCCCCGCAACATGGGCCTGGTGATGCTGCCGATCATGGGGGTCATCGCCGTGTCCGGGATCTTCTACCCGATCACCGCGCTGCCGACCTGGCTGCAGTGGATCGGCCAGGCGTTCCCGTTCTACTGGCTGGGTCTCGGCATGCGTTCGGCGCTGCTGCCGGACGGCGCGGTCGTGCTTGAGATCGGCGAGTCCTGGCGGCATCTGGAGACCATCGCGGCGCTCGGGCTGTGGACCGCGCTCGGACTGATCCTGGCGCCGCCGGTGCTGCGCCGCATGGCCCGCCGCGAATCCGGCTCGGCCGTGGCCGCCCGCCGCGAACGCGCGATGCAGATCGTAAGGTGATGCGGGTTTACGTCGAATCGATTCGCCGACGCAGAGAGGTGAAACCGCGGTGAGCAGCAACGAGACGATCTACAACCGGATCGCCATGTTGCGCGCCGAACGCGGCATCACCCGCCGCCAGCTCGCCGACGCGCTTGGCGTCCACTACCAGACGATCGGCTATCTGGAGCGCGGCGAGTACAGCCCGAGCCTGTACCTGGCGCTGCGGATCGCGGAGTACTTCGAGGTGGCGGTGGAGGTCGTCTTCTCCATCGCCCCCTTCCCCCGCATCGGCAGCGCCGAAGAAGCCGCCCGCCGCTAAGACCCCGCCGGTCCTTCGCTTCGCGGCCGCGCTTTCCCCTTCTCTCCCCCGGTTCATCCTGAGTCTACTGTGGCTATATATACCGGTGGCGACGCCGTGCTATACAGATCGTGGGCGCCGGGAGCTGTTGACACGGAGGAAAGCACGGGATGTACGCGGTCATCGACCTTGAAACCACTGGAGTGTTCAATAAGGACCGAATCGTCGAGGTGGCGATCGTTCACGCCGACGCCGACGGCGGCGTCACGGACGTATGGCACACGTTGGTCAACCCCGAGCGCGACCTCGGCCCGACCGACATTCACGGAATCCGCGCCGGCGACGTCCGTCGCGCGCCGAAGTTCGCCGAGATCGCCGGAGAAGTGGCGGCGCGGATGGCCGGACGCGTCCCGGTCGTCCACAACATCTCCTTCGACAGCCGGATGCTGCGCAACGAGTACCTCAGGATGAAGGTGGGCGCTCCCTATCTCGAGCACCACGGCATCTGCACGATGCGGTTGGCTTCCCAATTCCTTCCCGGCGCCGGACGCGCGCTTTCGGCCTGCTGCGAGGCGGTCGGCATCGACGCCGGCGTCCAGCACACCGCCGCCGCGGACGCCAAGGCGACCGCGCGGCTGCTGCGCTTCTACATCGACTGCTGCCGCGACGCCGCTCTGCCCTGGCAGAGCCTGCACAACGCGGCGCAACATGTGCTGTGGCCGCAGCTTCCCGTCGGGGTGACCGCGCCGGCGCATCGCCGCGCCGCCGGGCACGACGCCGAGAGCTTCGTGTCCCGGCTGGTGCCCAGGCTGCCCCGCGTTCAGGACCTGCCGGGCGCGGACTCCTATCTGTCTCTCCTGGACAAGGCGCTGTTCGACCGCCACATCTCCGACACCGAAGCCGACCTTCTCGTCAGCCTCGCCGCGGAACTCGGCATCGACCAGGAGCAGGCGGCCGAGCTGCATCGGCGGTATCTCACGGCGCTTGCCTTCGCGGCCGTCGACGACGGCGAAGTCGCCGCCGAGGTACAGCGAGACCTGGAGCAGATCGCCCGGCTGTTGTGCCTGCCCGCCGACGCGGCGGCGCACGCCCTGAAGACGGCGAAGGAAACCGACGCCGAGGCGCCGCACGTGGACAGGTTCTCACTCGCCGCCGGAGACGTCGTCGTCTTGACCGGGGCCTTCCGCGAAGGCAAGGAACACTGGGCGCGGCAGTACGCGCGCATGGGTTTGTCGGTGGCCGGATACGTCACCAAGAAGACGGCCCTCGTCGCCGCCGCCGACCCCGACACCATGTCCGGAAAGGCCGAAAAAGCCAGGCGATACGGCGTGCCGGTCGTCAAGCCCGAGGCCGTGCTCGGCATGCTCCCGGCTCGCTGACGCCTCACCCGCCCGCGTAGCGGCGACGCCGGGTTACACGGGATCGCGGAAGCGGACGGCGCCGGGGACAACGCGGCCGTCGTCGCCGATCCAGGCCAGCTGGAGTGCGGCGAACATGGCCTCGGCCAGTTCTTCACTCGCCTTGCCCCAGCACTCGTGGACTCGATATCCCCGGTAGGCGCGGATCAAGCCCGCCTCCACGTCGTCGACGTGGGCGAGATGACGGCCGCACCGTCGCGGGTCGCAGCGATAGACCAGTGTGTGTCTGCCCGCTTGCGCGGCTTGCATGACCTGGCCGCAACGGCAGTGCCGCAGCTGGTCCGGCTCTGCGAGACGAACGTCGGGATCGTAGATGCACTCGGCCATGACAGGCCGCCCCCCTTGCGATGTTTCAGCGCTTGCGGATTGATCTGCGGTTTCCGGCGGATCGCCGAGGTCGCGGAATGAGAGGCCGCACTCCGCAGGCGGCGACGGCGTCGCCGAGTTGACCGTCCCAACAGGACCATGACGCGCAGGGCCACGAACGCCGGCAGGTCTGGCAGGTCGTCGGCGAGCCTGCGGCGGGAGTGTGTCTGCGCCACCAGCGCACCTGCACCGGCCACAAGCTCGGGACCAACACTCCCGGCGGAGGTTGCGACGGCGGAGGACTGTCTAGCGTGTACGGGCTACGCACGGTCACCTCCGGCGACTTCGCGCAGCGCGCGCAGCCACGCCGCGGCCCAGCGGCCTTCGCGGCATTGCCGCCACGGCTTGCCGCAGCAGCGACAGACCCGGCGGCGCAGCACCGGCTGCGGAATGACCCGCAGCCGACGTCGGAATGTCAACGCGGGAGCGGCGGGCTGGTGGAGATCGGCGTAGTAGCGCACAGTGCGCACCAGCTCGGGCGTCGACCACGAGACAAGGCCGTAACCGGGAACGTAGGCGGGATTCGCCGCGAACGCGCCGCCTCGGCGCTCTCGATGCGTCATGGGTGTCGCCACCTTCGGTAATCGAGTGATGTCGGCGACATTACTCGATTCGTGAAAGACACGCAAGGGGCGTGTACTTAAAGTGTTCCTATGGAAAACAGGCACGCCGATCAGGTGCGACACGCAGATAGTGCGGTAGGCGATACTGGGCGCATGAACGCGAACCAGATAAGCCCCACGGTGGCGCTGCGGCTGATCGCTTCGGAGCTGAAACGGCTGCGAGACCAAAAAGGCGTGTCGCGTGCCGAAGTGGAAGACGCCATCGAGCTGCGCCGCAACGCGCTCTATCGGTATGAGAACTGCGAATCCCCGATGCAACTGCCTATCGCCAGGGCGATCTTCGAACACCTCGGTCAAGAGGGTGAAATGTTGGAGACCATGCTCAACCTGGTGCGCGCTTCACGCGACAAGACGCAGCGTGGCATGGCCAAGGGGTTGCCGCACGCGGGCGAGATACCGCCGTGGTTCGAAGACTTCGTGATCTTGGAGCGAGACGCCTCGGAAATCAACGTGCTGGCGCTGACGCTGATCCCCGGCCGTTTGCAGACCGAGGAGTACGCCCGCGCGGTGTTGCAAGCTGGGGTGCTCGGCAAAGACGTAGAAGACCACGTGCGCATCCGCATGGAGCGAGCCGAGATTCTCGACAGCGACTCGCACCCGCGCTACTGGGCGATCGTCAATGAAGCGGTCCTGCGTCGACTGGTCGGCGGCAAGAGGGTCATGAAGGCGCAGCTGGAGCACTTGGCGACCATGGCGCAGCGCCCCGGCATCACGGTGCAGATTCTGCCGGAGGCGGCCGGGGCTCACATTTCGATGACCGCCTCGTTCGAGCTGCTGAAATTTGACGTCGCTCCGCAGTGCGGGGTCGCCTATCTGGAGTACCTCACCGGCGCGATCTACCGCGACGCCCCGGAAGAGACCGCCGTCTTCGCCGACGGCTATCGTCACCTGATGAGCGCGGCGGCCTCGGAACGCGAGTCGCTGCGCATCATCGACCGGACGATAAAGGACTTGTATTCATGAGCAGCACGAGGAGCTTCGGAGACGGCCTGACCTGGCGCAAAGCACGCCGCTCAGGCGACTCCGGCGGCAGTTGCGTGTACGTGGCCGTCGACGACGACCGTGCCGGTGTGCGCGACTCCAAACTCGGCAACTCGGGACCACAGCTGTGGATGAACCGCACCGACCTCGCCGCACTCCTGCACACGCTCAAGTAACCGACCGAAATGGCCGGCCTCGACGATTTCGTCGCCGCTTTGGAGGCGGCCAAGCCGCACCTTGACACGGCACAGACCGAGATCGCGCGCGGCTGCTCCTCCGGCGATGAAGTCGCTTCCGCGCTGGCCGCAGCCGAGGTGCGGGAGCGGGCCGAAGTGGTGCGCGACGCCGCCGATCGGGCACGCGAAGGCTCTGCCGCGATCGAGTCGGCGAAAGGCGTGCTGGATCAAGCGATCGCGGCCGCCAAACGAGCCAAGGGCGAAGGCGGTTTAACAACCGCCCCCACCCCACAGGCGAGACCGCCTTCACCGCAATTGGAGTCTCACTCGGCGGCGGGGCGGATTCCTAATTTCACCGCAGCGCGACCCGTGGGCGAATGCGTTGAGGCGATCAAACGCCTGGGGTGGCCGAAGAACGCCGAAGGCAATGTATCGGCGCGCGGCTTGCTGTTCTCCAGGGACGGGAAACCGTTGACGGCCGAACCGCTGCGCGCCCATCACAAGGGACAGGCCTCGCCATGTGAGGATTTGAAAGAGCCATGGAGGTCGGATTCGGAACTGACGACCACCTGGCACGCCGAACGCGATGCCGCCGCACGGATGAGACGTGATGGGCTTGAGTCTGCCGTGTTGTACTTGAATGTGCCTACCTGCGGTAAGGAGAGCCAGGACGCCGGGCGTTGTCACGTGAATCTGCCGAAAATTTTGCCTGCCGGATCAACGCTTACGGTATGGAGCGTCCACGAGGACGGATGGACACGGCAACGCCGTTACAAGGGAACTGGAGAGGCGATCAAATGACTGATTACGACGCCTTGATCGTCACGCATGACCCCGAATTGGAGGCGCTGCTGCGTGACAGGGCCGACCAGATGAGCAGCCAGGAACTAGCCGAGTACGCCCACACTCTCGGGCTCTACCCGTCTGGCTACGCCCAGGGAAGTAACCCTCCGATCGCGTTCGCGTGGCCCCCAGATTCCGACTACGACGAACCTGGCCTGCTGATCTGGGACGTCGGCGACGGCGACGAATACCAATGAGGTGCAGCATCCGATGGGACATCAGCAGCCTGGAGGTGTCCTCGCCGGGCGAGGTCGAGCGGTTCCTCACCGAGCGCGCCGAGATGTACAACAACTGGGGCACCCGCGGCATGACGTACTGGATCGGCCCCCATGACACGGACGACGCTCCACTGCGCATCGACATGGATCCGGATGCCGGAGCCGCAGCGGTTCGATGGCTTCCTGACGGCGGCGTCGGCATCAAGGCCGGGTATCAGCACGGGCAACCCTTGAAGGTATGCGAATCCTCCGACGAAGAGCTGATGACGATCCCCGCCGAACTGGTGTGCGCCAGCATTGACGCGGCACAACGCGCCGCCGTCGAGTATGTTCGCACCGGCCAACGCCCTGCCAATCTCGAATGGACAACGCCGAGCATTTACCCGGTGACGACCGATCCCGTGCTGAACTCCGAACTCGTCGCGCTGGAGGAGGCGGAGGGAATCAACAAGCTGATGGAACGGATCAGCGAGCTTGGCTTGACTCCTCCCGGACATGTCGACGGTGATTCGCTGCCGACTGTCAGCGTCGTATGGACAGAAGACATGGACGACGACGCAGACGGAGTCGTCGCGTGGGATATCGACCTGGTCCGACATGAACAATCCGACCTCCCCGACGACACGCGATAAGCGAACTCGAGCCATGGACAGCGCCGAATAGACGTGGCCGTGCTCGGCATGCTCCCGGCTCGCTGACGCCTCACCCGCCCGCGTGGCGGCGATGCCGAATAATGGACGACGTCGGCGCACACACCTTGAAACGTATGCGCGCCGTCGCCCCCGCGTCAGTCCCGCCCGACGAGGAGATTCGGTGTCGCACACGTTTACGGTCGAAGTCGCCCCGCTTTCAGGACAGTCCCTCGTCCAGCTTGACCGCCGCTGCCGCCGCCTGGCCGAGGAGCTGCGCGTGGCGCCGGGCCTGCGCGCCGCCCCGGTCGCGGCCACGCCGCCGGGCGACAAATCCGGTCTGGCCCAGGAGATCGGGGTGCTCCTCGTCTCCGGGCTCTTCTCGGCGGCCGCGGTCAAGGCCGCCGCCGACGTCATCGTCGCCTTCGTCCACAGGGGTTCGGCGGCCTCGGTGACCGTGCGCAGAGGTGACCGCGAGATCATCGTCGACGGCGGGTCCGTGGCCGACGTCGCCGCCGAGGTGAAACGGCTGGAACATCTGCTCAGCGACGACGCCGGCGAGGCGGAGTGAACCGCCTCGCCCTGCTCGTCGCCAACGACAGCTACCGGGACCCGCAGCTGGGACAACTGATTTCGCCGGGCAAGGACGCCAAGGAGCTGCGAGAGCTGCTGCGCGATCCCGAGATCGGAGCGTTCGACCCCGCCGACATCCTCGTCAACGCATCCAAAGCGGAAATCGAGCGAGAGATCGAGCTGCTGTTCGGCCGCGCTCGCCCCGGCGACTTGGTGCTGCTGTACTTCTCCGGGCACGGGGTGCGCAGCCGCTCCGGACGGCTGCATCTGGCGGTGCCGAACACCGAGCCCGAGCAGTGCCTGGCGGCCACCTCAGTCTCGGCTTCCTTTCTCAAGGAGCGCATCGACGAATCCGACGCCGAAGCCGTCGTGGTGCTGCTGGACTGCTGCTACTCGGGGGCCTTCGCCGACGGCGGAGTCAAGACCGGTCCGGACCTCGACGTGGGCCAGGAGTTGGCCGCCGGAAGCGGGATCTTCGTACTTACCGCGTCCAGCGCCGTCGAAGGGGCCGCCGACGGCGTCGGCGGAGCTTCCGGGAGCAAGGGCCTTTCGGCGTTCACCGCGGCGGTGGTGCGCGGGCTGTCCACAGGGCAGGCGGACATGCGCAGCGTCGGCCGCATCAGCCCCGGCGACCTGTGGGACTACGTGCGCCAAGAGGTGCCGAGACAGACGCAGCGCCAGACGCCGACGCAGTTCGGCATGCTCGACGACGAGATCCACCTGGCGCGGGTGCGATCGGGAATTCGTTCGCTCTATCCCGACGCGGGCGCGCAGATCCACATCGGAGATCTGCTGGGACGGCTCGTCCAGACCGAGGACAGAGGGCTGCGCGCCGAGGAATGGCCCGGCGCCGGGCGGCTCATCGTGCCCGTCGGGCAGACGTTCCGGGGCGGCGAGCGGGCCGAGCCGGTGCCGCTGCGGCTGGGCGCCCACGGCGGACACGTATTGACGGTGGGAAGGATGAGCAGCGGCAAGAGCACCCTGCTGCGCACCCTGATCTGCACGCTGGCGCTGACGCACACCCCGGACGAAATCAATTTCTACCTTCTGGACTCCGGCGCCAACAAGCTCGGCTCGCTGCAGGCGCTGCCCCACGTGCGGCAGCTCGTCGGCGACGACGAACCGCAGGAGGTCGCACGTCTTCTCGACGGCCTCGACTCGCTGATACGACGCCGCAAGCAGCTCTTCCGCGACGGCGGGCTCGATTCGGCCGAACAATTCCGCTCGCTGCGCTCCACATTGCCCGACGGCCCGCACCCCGACGTGCTGATGTTGATCGACCACTGGTCCGACTTTGTCGAAGCCGCGGCCGACGACTTCGCCGCCCGCGTGCGCGCCTTGGCCGGGTCCGGGCGGGACTACGGCGTTCACCTGGCGGTGGCCGCGCGGCGCTGGGCCGACGTGCCCGACGAACTGCAAGAACTGTTCGGGACCCGTATCGAGCTGCGGCTGCCGGACCCGGAGGATTCGCGAGTGGACAAGGCGCTGGCGTGGAAGCTGCCGGAGCAGCCCGGCTGGGCCCTGTACGGCCGCAACCGTTTCCGGATTGCTTTGCCGCAGTTGCGCAGTGCACTCGAGACGCCCCCGGAGGAGTTCGCCGAAGCGATCTCAGACGGCGCGCCGGAGGTGGTGTACCGGGTGTGCCGGTCTTGGGAAAGCGCTCGCCAGGCAGTGACGGGCGCCGACGCGAAAACCACGTCCCCAAGACCAGGCCCACAGCTGCAGTCCCCCGGCAGGCCCACGCGGAGCGAGGAGACGGAAGACGCGCGAGAGCCGGCCGAGCCCAACGCGCGGACCGCGTCGCCGCTGACCGCCTCCCCCACCTTGAACGGTCTTTTGGACGTGGAGGGATTGAACGGCTCGGCGGTCCGCAAACTTCGGCAGCGTCGCAGCAGCGATCGGCTGCGAGTTCCGCTGGGTATCGGCCCGGACGGCGTTCCGTTTGAACTCGACATCAAGGAAGCCGCTCAACACGGCATGGGACAGCACGGCCTCATGATCGGCGCCCCTGCCTCCGGCAAGAGCGAGCTGCTGCGCAGCCTCGTACTGGCGCTGGCGTTGCAGCACAGCCCCGAGGAAATCGTCTTCGCGCTGCTCGACTTCAAGGGCGGCGGGACCTTCGCTCACCTGGGCAAGCTGCCGCACACGATCGCTCACGTCGACAATCTCTCCGACGACTTGAGCCGGGTCGACCGGCTGCAGGGGCTGATCGCGGGCGAGATAGTTCGCCGTCAGGAGGAGTTGCGCAAGCACGGCAACTTCGCTTCGCTGCGCGACTACGAGAAGGCGCGCGCCGCCGGGGCCCCGATCCCGGCCATGCCCAGCCTGCTGATCATCTGCGACGAGTTCTCCGAGCTGTTGACGGCCAAGCCCGACTTCATCGAGATGTTCGTCCAGATCGGCCGCGTGGGCCGGTCGCTCGGCGTGCACCTGCTGCTTGCCTCGCAGCGCCTTGAGGAAGGCAAACTGCGCGGCCTGGACACCCACCTGTCCTACCGCATCGGCCTGCGCACCTTCTCTTCGACGGAATCGCGCACCGTGCTGGGCGTCTCCGACGCCTACGAGCTGCCGCGCGCCCCCGGCCACGGATACCTACGGCATGGCGCCGAGCCGCCGATCCGCTTCGCCGCAGCGACAACTTTCCACTCTCACGACGTGATCTCGGCGGGAGCCTCCGGCGGCGTCACCCGCACCTTCGCCGAGGCCGCGACGTCGGCGCTCGGAGCAATCGACAAGCCGGCGCCTCGATGGCCCGAACCACCCGGCGCGCCGCCGACGCTGGGCGACCTGCTTTCTCCCCTGGAGGTTCACCCGCAGCGCGGCCTCACCACCGTCGACGCCTCGCTGCACGGCGCCCTGCGGGCGCCGATCGCCGTGGTCGACGATCCCTTCGCACACCGCTTCGACACCCAGTGGGCGGACCTGTCGGGCGACGGCGGTCACGCCGCGGTCGTCGGAGCCAGAGGTTACGGCGTCTCCATGCTGCTGACGACGCTCATCGCGGGGATCGCCCTCACCCACACCCCGGACGAGGCGCGGATCTACTGCATCGACGCCGGCGACGGCGCGGTGGCGACCGCCATTCGGGATCTGCCACACGCGGCTGGCGTGTGGAGCATTGTCGACGACGTCGCGGTGGAACAAGTCGTCTCCGAGGTGTACCGAATCGTCGAGCAAAGGGAGCAGCGCTGTAACGATCTGGGCCTGACCGACTACCGGACGGTGCTGCGCTCCGGCCGCATCGAGGATGATCCTTATCAGGACGTCTTTTTGGTGATTCACAACTGGTCTGGGCTTCGGGAGGCGGCCCGGGAAACCACCGACCACGCCATGGAGCTGGTCTCGTTGATTCTGCAACACGGCCTTGACGTCGGCGTCCACGTTCTGGGCAGCGCCTACCGCTGGCAGGAGATGCGCTCGACGGATCGGTCCCACTTCGGCGCCAAGCTGGAATTGCGGCTGCCCGATCCGTACGACTCCGAGTTCAGCCGCACGGCCGCCGCCGCGCTCCCGGTCGGAAGCCCGGGGCGGGGAATCACTCCCGAAGGTCTGCAGATGTACGCGGCGCTGCCGCGCATCGACGGCAAGAACGTCCCCGACGATCTCTCAGCCGGCCTGATCGACCTGGCGGAGAAGCTCAACGCCGCCTGGAGCGGCGTGTCAAAGGCGACTTAGCTGTCCTACACCGTCTGGACGTCCTCGCCGGGCGGCGGCGGAGGCGGCAGCGTTCCGTCGCCGAAGGGCCGCCCGCCCAGCGCCTCGCGTCCGTGCGGCGCGGCCCATCCCCTCAGATCCGGCCCCAGCGGGACGATCCCGACCGGGTTGATGTCGGAGTGGACGATGTAATAGTGCCGCTTGATGTCGTCGAAGGAGACGGTGTCGGCGAAGCCAGGCGTCTGGTAGAGGTCACGCGCGTATGCCCACAGCGCGGGCATCTCGGTCAGCTTGTTGCGGTTGCATTTGAAGTGGTTGTGGTAGACGCAGTCGAAACGCACCAGCGTGGTGAACAGCCGGACGTCGGCCTCGGTGATCGTGTCGCCCACCAGATAGCGCTGATGCGTCAGCCGCTCCTCCAGCCAGTCCAGCCTAGCGAAGACGTCGTTGTAGGCCCGCTCGTACCGATCTGCGGCGGTGGCGAATCCTGCCCGGTACACGCCGTTGTTGACGTCCCGGAAGACGCCGTCCACGACCTCGTCGATCTCGTCGCGCAGCGCCTGCGGATACAGGTCCGGCGCGCCGGGGCGGTGGAACGGCGTCCACTCCGTCGACAGGTCGAGCGTCATCCGCAGGTAATCATTGGTGACCAGCTCGCCGCTGGGAACGTCCACGATTGCCGGAACGCTGACGCCGCCGTCGTATCCGGGCTCGCGGGCCTGGTAAGCCTCGGCGAGGTAGGCGATCTTCAGCACCGGGTCGACGTCTCCGGAGTCGAGAGTGAAGCGCCAGCTCTTCTCGTCCTGGATCGGATCGGCGACCCCGAGCGACAGGACGTCTTCCAGCCCCAGCAGCCGCCGCACCACCAGCATGCGGCTGGCCCACGGACACGCCCGGCTCACGATCAGCCGGTAGCGCCCCGGCTGGACCGGCCACCCCGAAGCGCCGTCCACGGTGATCCGGTCGTCGAAGTGGCTGCGCGAGCGCTGAAACTCTCCGGCGGAGTCGACGGCGTGGTTGTTCTCGACCATGAGCGACGCACCTCCGAGTCGACAGGCGGCGACTGTGTCGAGACTACGCCGCGAGCGGTCGTCTGGGAAGGACCGACGTCCTCAAGCGAGCTGGGCGACGATGTCGTTGATCATGTCGATTGAGACGTTCAACAGCACCTCGTCGCGCACGCCGTCGCTGCTGCCGGCCGTGACGAAGAACGACGTCGTCATCACCAGGTTGCCGTTGCGCGTCACGACCCAGACGTTGGTTCCGTTTTCACGGTCAACCGCGGCGGCGGCCTCGTCCGTCACGCCTTCGACGGTCAGGGGTTCTCCCGTCACCCAGCTGTCGACCTGGCTGTCGTACTCCGCGTACGCGGACTCGACGTACGGCATGATGTCCACTTCGACGTCGAAGCTGCCCAGGCTGTAGTCGTTGAAGTTTTCGGCGCTGCTGTCGAGGTTCACCGAGCAGGAGATGTATCCGGAGCCTTCCGTGGCGCCTTCGCCGGGCATGCTGCTGCCCGACGGCTCCCCTTCGACTGTCAGCACTTTGTCGACGCGCGAGGTGTCGACGAGCGGGCACAAGGTGTCGCTTTCGGAAAAGTCGAAGACGAACGAGCCTTCGGCGGGCGCCGCCGCCACGGTCGGTTCGTAGGACTGCGGGAACGACTGCGACGCCGGCTCGTCGTCGCCGTCGTCTCCCAGGAAGTACCACGCGGTCATCCCGCCGCCCCCGCACATGCACAGCAGGACCACGGCGCCGATCACCAGGCCGATGACGAGCCCCTTCTTGCTCTTCTTGGGAGGCGGAGGCGGCCCGACAGGCGCGGGAAAGGGAGGCGGCAGCGGCGGACCGCCGGCGCCGGGGCCGGTCAGCGGCGCGGGCGGACCGTCCAACACCGGCGGCGGAGGCGGCGCCGGTATGTAGCCGGTCGGCGGCGACGGCTCCTGGCCGGGCGGCGGCCCTTCTCCCGGCGGCGGGTACACGGGCGGCTGGGTCACAGGATCTCCTGTCTCACTGCTGGAAATACGGTGCGCCGCGACAGTCTTGCACACCGCCGACTACAACCCCAGCACCAAACGCGCGGTGAGGAAGTAGATGATCAGGCCGGAAGCGTCGACCAAAGTGGTCACCATCGGCGCGGAGACCACGGCCGGGTCGATGCCCAGCTTTCTGGCCGCCAACGGCATGGTGCCCCCGACGGTCGCCGCCCACGCGCAGATCGCTATCAGCGTGACGCCGACTACCACGGCGATCTTCCAGCCCGCGAAGAAGATCGCCACGAGCATACCGGCGGTGGCAAGGGCGACGCCAAGCAGCAGACCCACCCGGCATTCACGCCAGATCACGCGGGGCAGGTCGGAGCCGCGGACCTCGCCGACGGCGATGGCGCGCACGGCGGCGGTGGCGGCCTGGGCGCCGGCGTTGCCGCCGGTGCCGATGAGCAGCGGCACGAACGCCGCCAACTTCGGCAGCTCGTCTATGAGCGGCTCGAAGAAATCGGTGACGGCGACGGTCAAGACGGCGGCGACCAGCAGCAGCATCAGCCAGATCACGCGGGCGCCCGCCAGCTGCCGGACCGTGGCGAACATGTAGTGCCCCACCCAGGGACTGGCGCCGGACTGCCTGGCGACGTCCTCGGTGTCGGCCGCCTCGATGACCTCCATGGCGTCGTCGATGGTCAAGAAGCCAAGCAGCCGGTCTTCGCTGTCGACGATGGGCAGGTTCAGCAGGTTCGCCTCGCTCATCAGCCGCGCGGCGTCCTCCGCGGAGTCGGCGGCCCGTGCGCGGAGAACCTCGTCGTCGACGAGATCGGCCAGCGGCGCGTCGAGCTCGCTGAGCACCACGTCGCGCAGCTCGACGGCCCCGATCATGCGGCGTCCGGTGTCGACGACCGGCAAGGTGTAGATCGTCTCGGCCGACTCGCCCTTGGCGCGGATCGTCTGCAGCGCCTGCCCGGTGGTGAGGTTGATCGGCAGCGCCACGGTCTCCGGGGTCATGATCCGGCCGACCGAGCCGTCCGGGTAGCCGAGCAGCGCGGCGGTCATGCGCCGCTCTTTCGGGCTGAGACCGGCGAGCACTCGCTTGGCGACCTTCGCCGGGGCCTCGCCGAGCATCTTGGCGCGGTCGTCGGGGTCCATGCCCTCGACCAGCTCGAAGAAGGCCTGGTCGCGCAGACCGACAAGTATCTGCTGCTGGTCGACGGGATCGAGCTCTTCGAAGACCTCGAGGGCGTCGTCCTTGTCGAGCAGCCGGAACAACATGCCCGCCTTCACCGCGTCGAGCCTGGCGAGCTCGTCGGCGATCACGTGCGACGGGTGCTCGTCGATCCATTGTCGGATGCCGGCCAGGTCGTTCGCTTCAAGAAGTTCTGGGAGTTCTTCTTCGTCCACGGTTCACCTCCCGGCACGGGGAGCTCGCCGCTTCATCCCGTGAGGACGAATCGGCAGGCTCTCAGCTGTTGTAACGCGACAGGCAGAGCGTAGTGCTTCTGCCTGCCGGGGGTGTGACCAGCGGCGAACATTGAGGGACGGGTCATTCCCGCCCGCGAGGGTCAGTCGGTCAGGGTGACCGCTCCGGCGCTGTTCGCGCCGACCGTCGAAGCCAGCTTGGACAGCAGGCCGGCGGAGACCTCGGCGTCGGTGGCCACGACCATCAGCGCCTCGCCTCCGGCTTCCCTGCGGGCCACCTGCATCGATCCGATGTTGACGCCGGCGTCGCCGAGCGCGCCTCCGATGAGGCCGACGACCCCGGGACGGTCGCGGTACCGCAGGAACAGCAGCGGCCCTTCCGCGTCGATCTCGACGTCGAACCCGTCGATCCCGGTGAGCTTGCGCGTCTCTCGCGGACCCTGGACGACGGTCCCGGACACCGCAAGCGCCCGGCCGTCGGCGAGCGCGCCGCGGACGGTGATCTCGTTGTGGAACTCGGGGCTCTCCGTGGAGGTGAACAGCCCGACGTCGATGCCCTTCTCGCCGGCGATCAGGGGCGCGTTGACGTAGGTGACCTGCTCGGCGACGTCCACGAAGAGACCCTTGGTCGCGGCAAGCTGCAGCACGGACACGTCGTTGTCGACGACCTCGCCGCGAACCTCGACCGTCACCGACTGCACGGGGCCGCCGGAGACCGCGGTGAAGACTCGGCCAAGCCGCTCGGCGAGCGGCAGCAGCGGACGGACGTCCTCGGAGACCTTTCCGTCGGCCTGCACGTTCACCGCGTCGGGCACGAATTCGCCCGAAAGCGCCAGCTTGACGCTCTTGGCGACCGCGAGGCCGGCGTTGTCCTGGGCCTCGCGCGTCGAAGCGCCCAGGTGCGGGGTGACGACCACGTTGTCCAGGCCGAACAGCGGCGAGTCGGTGCACGGCTCGGTGACGAACACGTCGATTCCGGCGCCGGCCACCGGCGAGGATTCGTCGGTCAGCGCCTCGGCGAGCGCCACCTCGTCGACGAGGCCGCCGCGGGCGGCGTTGACGATGCGCACGCCCGGCTTGGTCTTGGCCAGCTCTTCCTTGCCGATGAGACCGAGCGTCTCGGGGGTCTTGGGCAGGTGGATCGAGATGAAGTCCGAGTACAGCAGCAGATCGTCGAGGCTCACCAGCTGCACGCCCATCTGCGCGGCCCGCGCGGGCTGCACGTAGGGGTCGTAGGCGATCACCTTGGTGTCGAAGGCGGCGATGCGCGCGGCGAAAAGCTGGCCGATGCGTCCCAGACCGACGACGCCGACGGTCTTGCCGGCCAGCTCGACGCCGGTGAAGGCCGAACGGTTCCACTCGCCGCGCTTCAAGGAGGCGTCGGCGCGCGCGGTGTGGCGGGCGACGGCCAGCAGCAGGGCGACGGCCTGCTCGGCGGCAGAGACGATGTTGGACGTGGGCGCGTTGACGACCATGACGCCGCGCTCGGTGGCGACGGGGACGTCGACGTTGTCAAGGCCGACGCCGGCGCGGGC
>JBOGDN010000592.1:0-3912 GCA_050742995.1 Stackebrandtia sp.
GGCCAGGCCCGCCCCGGGCGCGGCGGCGGCGTGCCAGGCGGTCACCGCGTCGAAGGACGCGGTCAGCGCCCAGATCACGCCGTAGGCGACGCCGGGGCTCATCCGGCGCCCGTCCCGCCGCACCGGAAGGTTCGCCGTCTCCAGCCACTTGGTGGTCAGCGCGATCTCAAGGCGCGGTTCGAACGCGACAAGACCCAGCAGCGCGACGCCGGCGATCGCGGCGCCGGTCAGCGCGCCGCTTTCCAGCAGCAGCGCGGCGATCGCGAGCGATCGGCTCAGCATTTGCCGTCCCAGCCCGAACTCGCCGGCGCGCAGCGAAAGCGCCAGGGTCGCCGCGCACAGCAGCACACCCAGGCCGACGGCGTCGGTCAGCGCGAAGACGGCCACGGCCGCCACCGGCAACCCGGTGGGGGCGGCGGTGCGGCTCAGCTTGCCGATCAATTGACGCATTTGTCTATAGTGTCCTGTCGCGGAGCAGCTGTTCGGCGAAGGCCAGGTCGCCGGGATGGGTGATCTTCAGGTTATGTTCACTTCCCGGCACGACGGCGACCGGCTCGTCGGGCAGGTACCGACGCACTACGCCGCAGTCGTCTGTGGGCGCGAAGGCCGGGTCTTCGGCGGCGAGCGCGTGGGCGTGGGCGAGCGTGGCGAGCCGGAAACCCTGCGGCGTCTGGCAGCGGCGCAGCCGAGCGCGGTCGGGGATGCCGACGAGGTGCTCGCCGGCGTCGCCGGGCGCGATCTCCAGGATCGTGTCGACGGTCGGGATCGCCGCCGTCACCGCGTTGTCGACGTCGAGCGCGGCCACGCACCGCGCCACGGTCGGCGGGTCGACGAGCGGACGCACCGCGTCGTGCACGAGCACCTTCGCGTCGTCCGGCATGCCCGCCAGCGCCTCAAGCGCGCGACGCGTCGAGGCGTCGCGGGTGGCGCCGCCGGCCTCGACGCCGCGCACCTTGGCGTAGCCGTACGCGGTCACGAGGCGGCGTGCGGCTTCGACGTGGTCGGCGGCCATGAAGACGCGGATCTCGTCGACGTCCGGGCACGCCTCGAAGACGTCGATCGCGTGCGCCAGCACTTCCCGGCCCGCCAGCCGCAGCAGCTGCTTGGGGACCTCGCCGCCCATCCGGGCGCCGACGCCGCCGGCGAGCAGCACCGCCACGACGCCCGGCTTCGACGTCGCGGTCATCCGCCCGACCCGGCCGCGGCCACCTGGTCGTGGACGTCCTTGACCGACAAGTACTGCTTGTAGGTGACCGCCGCCTCGACGAGCAGCAGCAGACCGACCGAGGCCGCCACCACGGGCAACACCCAGCCGGTCAGCGGCGCGACGATGAACACCGCCATCTGGAACTCCACGCCGGAGAACAGGTGGGAGCGCACGCGGCGGCGCACCAGGAAGTCGCGCATCGCCGCGAACCAGCCGAAGCGCTGCTTGAAGGACTGCTGCGCGTCCACCACGGAGGCGTCGCCGGCGGCGTCCTGCGCGCTCAGCTCCAGCTGCGACTCGTCTTGCAGCCGCACCTGCTCGGCGGAGACGCCGGACGCGGCCGCGAGCTTGGCGCGGATGTCGCGGCGGGTCTCCTTGAGGTAGAGGGCGTTGAGGTAGCGGAACATGTCGCAGAAGACGACCCCGACGCCGACATACAGGAAAACGGGGTTGTCCGTGGCGGCGAACTGGCCGCCGAAAAGGCCGAGCGTGCAGGCCAGCACCCGCAGCCGGTCGAAGATGTAGTCAAGCCAGCCGCCGAAAAGCGAGCCCGCGCCGCGCAGACGGGCGAGCTTGCCGTCCATGCAGTCCAAAGTGAAGCTGACGTGGAAGAGCAGCGCCCCGGCGACCAGCGCCTGCCAGGTCGCCAGGTAGAACAGCCAGGCCGAGCCCAGTCCGAGCGCGAAGGCCGCGATCGTCAGAGCGTTGGGCGTGACAAAACGCCATGGAGACACCAGCCGCAGCAGCGGCCCGGCAAGCGGATCGACAAGGAACACGGTCCACCACGCGTCGCGTTCCTTGTAAGTGGACAGAACCTGTTCCCGGCTCGCCCTCTGCACGTGACTCCTCAGCTCGCAGCGGCTATCTCAACAGACGGCAGAGTTTAGCGGTCCGCCCGGGGGAACCTCGCCGTTCGGGGCGGGGCGACGCCTACGGGTACGCGTCGCAGGCGAGGTTGAGTTCGTCTACGAGGTCTAGACGAACAAGAAAACGAAGACCCCCGCGGGCACCAGCAGCAGAGCCGACGCCACGGCCAGGATCGGCACGGCCGGGCTCTTCTTCGGTCCCGACGGCGACGCGGGCGGGGCGGAGCCGGGATCGACGCCTAGCGGCGACCCTGAAGGGGCATACGGGGGGATGTAGTCGAAAACATCGGGTGCGAGCTCGCCGGGCGGCGGCCGGCCAGGTCCGTAGTCGTACATCTGTCGCCTTCTCAAGTCGGGTGCCGCGGTCGCAACGGGATGGACAGTGCCACCGGCGGCTTGCCAATCGCTTGCCACGCGCCCGGTTTCTCGCGATTAGGCTTGCGGGGATATGGATGTTCGGGTATTGGGTCCCGTACGCGTGCTGCATCGGGGGCGGTCTGTGCTGCACGCGCGGCGTCGGGAGCGTCTGCTCCTGGGGCTGCTGGCCTTGGAGGCGAACCGTCCGGTCAGCGTGGGACGGCTGGAACAGCTGCTGTGGGACGGAAACGCGCCGCAAAAACCCCGGGAGGCGTTGCAGGTTTACGCCTCGCGGCTGCGGGCACAGCTGAAAGCGGTCGGCGGCGGCTCCGAGGTGTGGATCGACTACGAAGGCGACGGGTACGTGCTGCGCGTCGATCCCGGTCGAGTGGACGCCCGCCGGTTCGTCGCCCAGGTGGCCGCGGCGCGGTCGGTGAGCGACGCGGGGCGGCGCGCGCAGCGGCTGCGGGAGGCGTTGGCGCTGTGGGAAGGACCGCTGTTGGCCGACGCCGCCGGCGAGGAGCTGCGTTGGCGCGTGGGGGAAAGCCTTGAGGAGACGCGCCTGGCCGCCGTGGAGTCGCGAGTGGAGGCCGAGTTGGAGGCCGGGGCGCACGAGACGCTGGTCTCGGAGCTGGCGGATTTGACCGCGGCGCACCCCGAGCGCGAAAGGCTTTTGGCCGCACGGATGAAGGCGCTGTACAAGTGCGGGCGCGTGGCCGAGGCGCTGGAGGCGTACCGAGACGCCGCGGCGGACCTGAGCGACCGGCTCGGGTTGGACTTCGGCGACGAGTTGAACGAGCTGTACGTGGCGATGCTGCGGCACGACCCCGCTTTGGCAGCCGCGCCGCAACCGGCGTCGCCGGCGCCGGTTCCGGCGCAGCTGCCGCCGGGCTTGTCGTCCTTCACCGGCCGGGAAGCGGTGTTGCGGACCTTGGACGGCCTGCTCGACGCGGGTGCGGCGGCCGGACCGGTGGTGATCTCGGCGATCTCCGGCGCCGCGGGGGTCGGCAAGACCACGCTTGCGGTGCACTGGGCGCACCGGATCGCGTCGAGGTTCCCCGACGGACAGCTGTATGTGAACTTGCGAGGCTTCGACCCGTCCGGTCAGACGACGACGTCGGCCGAGGCGATACGCGGATTCCTGGACGCGCTCGGCGTGGCCAAGGAGCGCGTCCCCGCCGAACCGGACGCGCAATGCGGCCTGTACCGGTCGCTGCTGTCGGGCAAACGCGTGCTGGTGGTGCTGGACAACGCCCGCGACGCCGAGCAGGTGCGTCCGCTGCTGCCGGGAAGCCCCGGCTGCCTGGCCGTGGTGACCAGCCGCAATCGACTGTTCGGCCTGGTCGCGTCCGAATCCGCCCGCCCCGTCTGCCTCGACGTGCTGGCTCGGGACGAGGCGCGGCGGCTGCTCGCCGGCCGCGTCGGCGCGGACCGGGTCGCCGCCGAACCCGACGCCGTCGAGGCGATCGTCGACGCCTGCGC
>JBOGDN010000593.1:0-2139 GCA_050742995.1 Stackebrandtia sp.
GCCGTGGCCGGACCCGCTAGGAGAACCGTCGTAGGGTCAGGTCGTCCACCAGGGGGTGGTGGCCGACAGGTCGCGTTCGGCGTTGGTGACGCAGTGGATCTCGCCGAAGCCCATGTGGGCGTATTCCCAGTCCTCGACCCAGGTCGTGGTGATGCCGACTTCGGAAAGCGCCTGCTGCGTGGCCTGTTCGAAGGCGTCGACGTCGCCGTCGAGCGGGCCGTGCTGCTTGGGCGCCAGATAGACGTCGGTTCCGGTGCTGATGCCGTTGGCCACTCCGGGGAGGTAGGCGTAGACGGCCTCGCGCTCCTCGAAGTCGGAGTACCAGTTGAACAGCGAGGGCAGCCGCACGACGTCTTCGTCGGTCAGGCCGACCTCGTCTGACAGCGTCTGCAGCGCGCGGTCGATTCCGGCGGCGGCGATGTCCTGGCCCTTGTTCAGCTCGGCCTTGTCGAGCGCCTCGGCCACGGTGAGGCCGGGGTCCTCCACATTGCTGTCGTCGACGCCGTTGACAAGCGGCTCGTCGCCCTTGCCGTCGGCGACCAGCTTCTCCAACAGTTCAGTGCCAAGCCGCGGATCGGAAACGGCGGCGATCCAGCCGCGTTCGTTGTCGGCGGGCAGGAACGAGACGAATTCGTCGACGTGGCCGACGAGCAGCCAGCTGGTGTCGAGCACCACCGGGTTCTGGTAGCCCTGCGCCGCTAGCATCTTCGTGAAGGTCTTGTCGGGCGCGAACTCGTCCTGCGCTCCGTAGAGCATCCGTCCGGCCGGGTGGTTCCGGCCGTCGTGAGAGTGCGGCGGGACCGCGTCGAAGTTGCCGGTGGAATTGAACGTGTCTTGATCGTCCGCGGGCGCGTCGTCGCCGAAGCGGTCCGGGTCGTACTGCTGGATCGCGGCGACTCCGGGGCCGCGCAGCTGGTTGAAGACGCCGCGTCCGGCTTCGCGCAACGGCCGGTCGTCGGAGCCGCTTGAGCGCGAGCTGTTGGCCGAGCGGACGTACACGCGGATGCTGTGCTCGGCGCCGTCGGCGCCGGGCATGGACATGTAGGCGGGTTCGAACACGTCTTGCGTCCACACGTCGCCGCCGACGGCATATTCGACGAACGGCTCGGAGACCCCGGCCTGGTCGAGTCCGGCGCGCAGGTCGGCGCGGAACTCGTCTTCGCCTTCGCCGAAGCCCTCCGCGGCGGGACCGTCGCCGCCGAGGATGCCGGCGTCCGACGGCGCGTCGGAGGCGGAGGCGGCCGGCTTCGCGTCGAGGTCGGCGACCATCGCGCGCTGCATCTCCATGGTGTTGTTGACGAACAGCAGCGGGGACACACGCATCCGCACCTTGTCGGTCTTGGTGTCGTCGCCGTCGACGATGTTCAGCGTGAGATCGACGAAGCCGTCCCACTTCTCGGTGTCGCGCACGACGTCCTTGGCCTCGATTCCGAGGTCGACTCCGTCGCGTATCTCGTCAGCGGTCAGGGCGCCGTTTTCGTCGAGCGTCGTCCAGCCGTCGCCGCGCTTGGCGAACACACGGACGTAGTCGGCGGCGGCGGAGTCGGCGGTCAGCGTGGCCTTGGCGTCGGCGCCGGCCTCCGAGGGCTCAACGCGCAGCTTGGCCAGGTCGTCGGCGTCTTCGGCGCCGTTGAGGACGTCGTCGGCCGCGTCGTGGCACGTCGGCAGGTCTTCGTCGGAGGCGTCGCCGCCGTCGCAGCGCGACTTGTCGTCGTCGAGGTTCGGCAGGAACACGGCGCCGCGCTCGGCGGTCCAGTCCTCGCGGCCGGCGTCGTCGTCGGCGGTCAGCTGGCCGTCGCGGTCGACGTCGGCCCGCAGCAGCGCGGCTTCGGGATCGGCGTACGCCAGCGCCGCCCCTCCCATGACGAGTCCGACCGTCAGGACGCCGACGACGGCGAGTTTGCCGCGCCGACTTCGCGCGACAAATCCCAGCCTGGGCTTCGAAGCCCTATGAGTCATTGCAAAACCCTTCTCAAAGCCGACAGACACTCGGCGGCGCAGCGCGGCCGACGACAACATAGACGTCCCGAGCAAGTGCAAAGGTTGCCCGAAGGCGACAAAGACGGCGAACCGGTCGGCGCCTCGGGTTCGCGAGTTGATAACGATCGCATAACGCCGGGCGCCCGTACTGTTCTGACT
>JBOGDN010000594.1:0-13882 GCA_050742995.1 Stackebrandtia sp.
GCCCTGCTCAGCTGGACCCCTCCGACCAGCTGAACAGGGCCGACTGTTCGCGTACGTCCGGCACAAGGACAAGAAGCGCAAACGGCAAGGGTTTGGCGTTCGGCCTCGGCGTCGACGGTCGGTCACACGCGGCGGATTTCCATGACCGCGACACGTGCGTCGTGGCCGTCGACGTGCATCGGAACCGTCTTGGTCCACTTCAGCCGAATCTGTGTTCCGTTGCCGCCCGGAACCCAGCCGATCTGATCGATGCCCCCGGCAAACGCCCGCTTCTCGTGGTCGGGCAGAAGCAGAGGCATCGGATTCCGATTGACGTCGCCGGTCCAGATCACCGGGAATCCACGGTCCCGCCAGTAGTGAAGGACGTCGTCTCGGTGTTTGCGACGGTGCTTCTTCCAATTGTCGACTCGCCATTGTTCGTGGGGATCGTCCTTGCCGTTCCACGCGCCGGAAACGTAGTGCGTGTTGGCGAAAACCAATCGCAGCTCAGGATCGTCCGCTCTGGCGAGCAGCGTCTGGGTGATATACCGTGCGGGCGACACGCGAGCCTTTCCGCCGTGACAGAAGGTGATCCGGCGCTCGACGACGTCGTATGCCTTGGGAATCGACATCGGCACTTGGCGGGCGGGCGACGACTGCCGCATGTACATGTTCCGGTATTGCGTGCCGAAGTATTTGTCGATCCAGTTCGGTTCCTCGTCGCCGGGATCACCTCCGCGGATCTCCTGCCAGCCGACGAGCGGCTGCGTGAGACGGCCGTCGACGGTGACGGCGTTTCGGACGTCGCGAATGGCCCGCTCGCGCTGACCTAGGTTCCTACGGCCGATGTTGGCCGTAACGACGACCAGGCGGTTCCAGCCGGCAGCCGCCTCCGCGGCGCCGGACAGTCCGGCCGCTCCGAGCACAGCGCCGCCGGCAAGCGTCAGCGCGCTCCTTCTGCTGATCGGTTTCATGGGCACTCCAGGGCTTCGAGGGGTCGATCACGGTGGCGACTCAAACCACAAAAGCACCATAAGAAGCGCAGGCTCTCAGCCCGCTGAAAAGCCGCGAGCCCGCCGGGCCGGTCTTTCGACCGGTCGGCGAGCTCAATTGTTTTCGTCTAGCCCCGTCTGCGGAGTGTTACCCCAGGCTGGGCTCGAGGCGGTTGGCGGCGCGACGCAGGACGCCGGCGGCGCTGCGACGCACGGTTCCGGCCTCGCGAACGCGGCGCGGCTTCGGCTCGACGACCGGGGCGTCCGGCATTGCCGAGTTGGCGTTCTGGCGCATGCGCTCGATGGCGACGAAGGCGCTGAGTTCCATGGTCATCTCCTTTCGATCGGGCCCGTGGAGGCCCGCACGATCAATTCGGTTGGCAGCAGGACTTGGCGTTGCGACACCTCGTCCGGCGGATCGAGCAGCAGCTCGCCGGCGATGACTCCCTTGTCGATGGCTGGCTGCCGCACGGTGGTGAGACCGGCCGTCTTGGCGTCGGGAATGTCGTCGAAGCCCGTCACCGAAACGTCGCGCCCGGCTCGAAGGCCGCGTGAGGCGGCGGCGTCGAGCGTGCCGAGGGCGAGCAGGTCGGTGCCGGCCAGGACGGCCGTGGGCCGGTCGGCTTGGTCTAGGACGTACGAGGCGGCGACGTTGCCGGCCGCACGACTGTTGGTCACGGCGTTGGTCACCGTGACGTCTTCCCACTCCACTCCGGCCTTCGCGAGAGCGTCGCGGAAGCCGAGCAGCCGCTCGCGCATCTCCACGTCCGTGATGGACTCGATGGCGCCCACCTCGTGCGGGCCGGAGCGGGCAAAGCCTTCGCGGTACTCGGGCATCACCGAGAGCACGGCGAAGCGGCGGTGGCCGAGCCTGGCCACGTGCGAGGCGGCGGAGAAGGCCGCGGCGTAGTCGTCGACGCCGACGAAGGACTCGGTCGGCTCGGCGTCCTTGCGATACTCGGTGGTGACGATCGGCAGCCCGCGCGACTTGACCGCGGACATGGCCACGTGCCACTCGGGGACGCAGTACACGCAGAACCCGTCGACGACGGCTTCGCGGACCTTGCGCTCGGCCTCGGCGCGGTCGCCGAAGGACAGAGGGAGCAGCAGCAGCCCGGTGTCGTGACGCTCGGCGGACTCGGAAAGACCGCGCAGGAACCGCACAGCGTAGGGGTCGACGAACGCGTACGACAGGCTGTCTGTGAACAGGACCCCGATGGCGCCGGCGCGGCCGCGCCGCAGGCTGCGCGCGGCGGCGTGCGGGCCGGCGTATCCCAGCTTCTTGGCCGCGTCGAAGCTCTTGTCTCGCAGCTCGCGCGACAGCCGCGCGGGACGGCTGTAGGCGTTGGAGACGGTGCTGCGCGAGACGCCGACGACGTCGGCGACCGTCTGGAGCGTCGGCTTCATCTCGCACTTCCTTTCTGCATCGATCCAGAACCTTCTGAATCGATACAGTACCAGCCTCGGGCGCCGCCCCGCCACCCCGAACTCGCCGCCGCCGAAGTCGACTGCGTCACAGCCGCGGCGGAGTGCGGCGGCGGGTGCGAGTGGGCAATGGGCGGAAGACGGCGACGCCGCCAGGCGAGTCGGCGGCCGCGGCGGCAGAACGCCGCGTCACGGCCGCCCCCTCCCCGCGGACGCGAACGGGGGTTTCTGAGGGTTCTCTCAGGCGGGGGTGTGTTTCGATGGCGGCCAGCGGGTATTGCGAGCTACGCTGCTTTTCTAGACAAGTCTCCTAAGGGGATCCCTGTTGTGAGTTTTACGCGTGCACCGAGAAAATCCAACCGTCGTCGCGCCGCGTTCATCGCCGGCGCCGCCGCGTTCACCGCGGCCGCCGGGGCGTGGGCGATGCGGGATGTGCCGGCCGCGCTCGGCGGGCGGGCCAGGGGCGATCGGCTGGAGCGCATGAGACGCTCGCCCCAATACCGCGACGGCGCGTTCCACAACGCCGCCGGCGTCGACACGACAGCCCCGCCCGACCCCCGCGAGGTCGCTCGAGAGTGGAACGCGGCCGACATGAGCAGCGGCAAGCCTGCCGGCCCGATTCCCGTCGTCGACGCCCACGCAGAGCCGGCGCCGACTCGTCCGCCGTCGGACGCGTTCGGGATTCTCTGGTACGGCCACGCCTCGTCCCTGCTCGAGATCGAAGGCAAGCGCATCCTGATCGACCCGGTCTGGAGCCAGCGCTGCTCGCCGTCGCAGCGGGTGGGCCCTCGCCGGCTGCACCGCGTGCCGGCGCCGCTGGAGAACGTCCCGGCCGTGGACGCGATCCTGATCTCTCACGACCACTACGACCACCTGGACATGGAGACGGTCAAGCGGTTGACCCGCGAGCGCACCGCCCCGTTCGTGGTCCCCCTCGGCATCGGCGCCCACCTGGAGCGCTGGGGCGTCCCCGACTCGCGCATCGTCGAGCTCGACTGGGAGGAGCGCTTCGGCCTGGGCGGCGTCGACCTGATCTTGACGCCCGCGCAGCACTTCTCGGGCCGCGCCTTCTCCCGCAACGACACGCTGTGGGGCTCGTGGGTCGTCGCCGGGTCGCGTCGCCGCGCCTTCTACAGCGGGGACTCCGGCTACTTCGACGGCTACGCGCGCATCGGCGAAAAGCACGGCCCCTTCGACGTGACGTTGATGCAGATCGGGGCCTACAGCTCCGCGTGGCCTCACGTCCACATGACTCCAGAGGAGGCCGTGCAGGCTCACATCGACGTGAAGGGCGGGCTGCTCGTCCCCGTCCACTGGTGCACGTTCCACCTGTCGTTTCACGCCTGGTCGGAGCCGGTCGACCTGCTGTGGCGCGAGGCCAAGTCCCGCGACGTGCGGCTGGCCACGCCGCGCCCGGGCGAAGTCGTCGACGTCGCCGAGCCGCGGCAGGCCGACGGCTGGTGGCAGACGGTGACTTAGGCCGCGGCGTCTTCCAGGCGCACGTCCCAGGCGCGAATCGCGCGGGCGATCATGACGTAGCACGACGCGGTCATGGTCAGCTCCACGATCTCGCGCGGCGTGAACAGCCGGTCGAGCGCGGCGTCGTCTCGCCGCGAGCCCGCGGCTATGTGCTCGGCGAAGGCGAGGGCGGCGCGCTCGCGCTCGTCGAAGCGCCCGCTGTCCCTCCACTCGGCAAGTGCGGCCAGCTCGGAGTCGTCGATTCCGGCCTCGCGTGCCATGCGCAGGTGGTGGGCCAGCTCGTAGTCGGACTCCTCGATCTGCGCGGTGCGAACGATCACCAGCTCGCGCAGTCGACGCGACGTCTGGCACTCGTGGCGCGCGGCGTGTATGAGGTCGAGCAGCGGCGCAAGCAGCTGCGGCGCGTGGGCGGCGGTCTTGTGCAGGTTGAGCGGTTCTCGCCCCGCCGCGCGCAGCCGCGCGAACTCCCGGCTCACGATCGGGTGCTCCTCGGTCGAGTCGGGCAGGCGGGACTGGTTCACGGCGGCTCCTGGCAGTATCCTCGTCGGATTCGCGCCGACCGGCTCGACGCGTCCGCCCCACTATGTCGCGCGGCGGGGGCGACGCTCCAGAAGGGTCGACCCACGCCGGCTACGTCGGCATATGGCGCAATTGTGGTCAGGCCGCTCACAATGGCCGGCAGCCGACTCGAGGAGAGACGATGGACAGGCGCACCTTGATACGGAGCGCGATCGTGGCGATACCCGCGGGCGCCCTGGCGGGCACCGCGGTGCTCGCGTTCGGCGAGGACAACACGGCCGCGGCCGTGTATGTCGCCGTCACCGAGCAGGAGAGCAACCGCGTCATCGTGTTCGACAAGGACAAGCCGTTCACCGACGAGAACATCTACAAGACGTTCGGCCCCGGCGCCGGCACGTGGCACAACCTCTCCGGAATCGCGTTTCGCGCCACCGCGCACTTCGGAACCGTCGGACTGGCGGCCGCTTCGGGCGGCAAGGTCGGCATGTGGAACATCACCGACAAACAGCACGCCACCCTCGACGATCTGTTGTGGAGCGCCACGCCCGGCGGCAACCCGCACGCCATCGAGCGCGTCCCCGACGTCGGCGCGGTCGTGACGGCCAGCTCGGACGGCTTCCTCACCGTGTACGGGCCAACGGAGATCAGCGATCCCTCCACTCTGGCCGAAGTGCAGCAGGTGGACCTTCCCGGCGCGCACGGCGTCCAGTGGGACCCGGACGGCAAGGTGCTGTGGGCCGTCGGCGACAAGGTGCTGCGCGCCTATGAGGTCACAGGCGACTATCGGGAGACCCGGCTGGAGGACACCGGCAAGGCGGCGACCTTCGGAGGGCTCGGGCACGACTTGCAGCCGGACTTCACCGATCCCGGCAAACTGCTGATCACCGACACCAGCGGCGTCTACGAGGTTTCCAAGTCCTCGCTCGAGGTCGTCGAGATCTCCGAAGAGCCGCACGTGAAGACCTATGTGCGTCTTCCCAGTGGAGGGGACTTCTGGATTCAGGCGGAGGACGTGGAACCTCGGCCCTGGGCCAGCCCGACGGTGCATTTCACCGATTCGGACGATCGCACCCGAGACGGCGCCGATTTTTATAAGGGCCGTTGGTTTTCCACTCAGTGGATTTAGCCCCCGCCGATCCGCCTTAGGACGCCGCAGTCGGCGGCGTGAGTCTGCGTGTGCGCAGAACCCCCAGATTCTCATAACGCGCTGTTCGTCGCTTCCCGAAAACCCCCACTTATGGTATGCATAAGTAGAACTAAAGCTCGATTCAACGCGGCGGTTCGGCACACAATGCCGTCCGCCGCGTCGCACAGGCGCTGAAGGAGGCGAACCCCCCATGATGACGACAGCCACGCCAGACACCGCCGGACGCAGGTTCCGCGCATACACCGCCCGCCACCTCGACGATCTTCTGTCGCGAGCGGGGTTGAACCCCCAGCAGCGGCTGCGGGCGCGGGCGGTCGCCACGGTGCTGCCGTTTCGCACCAACGAATACGTCGCCGACGAGCTCGTCGACTGGAGCGCCGCTCCCGAAGACCCGATGTACCGGCTGGTCTTCCCGCAGGAAGACATGCTTCCCGAAGCCGACGTCACGAAGCTGGCCGCGCTGCTGGAGTCCGACCCCAAGGGCGCGGAGCTGAAAGAAGTCGTGCGGGAGATCCGCTACCGGCTCAACCCGCATCCGGCCGGTCAGCTCGACCTCAACAAGGCGCAGCTCGACGAAGAGCACATCCCCGGACTGCAGCACAAGTACCGCGAGACGGTGCTGTTCTTCCCGCAGCAAGGCCAGACCTGCCACGCGTACTGCACCTACTGCTTCCGCTGGGCCCAGTTCGTGGGCGAGCCGGGCCTGAAGATGGCCTCAAGCGACATCGACCAGCTGGTCTCCTACGTCAAGGCGCACCCGGAGGTCACCAGCGTGCTCATCACCGGCGGCGATCCCATGATCATGGGGGCCTCGGTGCTGCGCCGCTACGTCGAACCGCTGCTGGAGCTGGAGCAGCTGGAGTCGGTGCGCCTGGGCACCAAGGCGCTCGCCTACTGGCCGCAGCGGTGGGTTTCAGACCCCGACGCCGACGACACGCTGCGGCTTTTCGAGCAGACCGTCGAAGCCGGGAAGAACCTGGCCGTCATGGCGCACTTCTCCCACCCCAACGAGCTCGTCCCGCCGATCGTCGCCGACGCGGTCCGCCGCATCCGCGACGCCGGCGCGGTCATCCGCACCCAGGCGCCGCTGATCCGCACCATCAACGACGACGCGGACACGTGGTCGGGCATGTGGCGCACCCACCACACCATGGGAATGATCCCGTATTACATGTTCGTCGAGCGCGACACCGGTCCCCAGGACTACTTCTCGGTGCCGCTCGCCCACGCCTACGAGATCTACCAGGAGGCCGTGTCGCAGGTGTCGGGCCTGTGCCGCACCGTCCGCGGGCCGTCCATGTCGGCCGACCCCGGAAAGGTATGCGTCGACGGAATCACGGAGATCGACGGAACGCGCGTTTTCGTGCTTCACATGATCCAGGCGCGCGATCCGAAACTGGTCGGGAAGCCTTTCTTCGCGCATTTCGACCCGGATGCAGTATGGCTTCACGATCTGAAGCCGGCATTCGCGGAGAATTTCCCGTTCGACTGAACTCGAGAAACCGCGCCGGGCGTCGCAAAACGCCTGGCGCGGAACAAGGCCACTCGACCGATCGGCCAGTTCTCCATGACCAAAGCGTCTTTTCTGATGTTGTCCTGCCCCGCACTACCGTGTCTGCCGCACCGGAATCGACCGCAGTCGTCCCATATCCCGGACTTTCCGCCAGAACTGACATAGAAGCACATAGAAGCCTTATCGCAAAGTCCGAGTGCGATAGCTGCGCGAAAGCCACGGCGACGTCAATAAGTCTGGGATCCGCCGTTACCAGGTCGTTATTCAACCGCCGACTCGCCGTGCCATAACTGACCCGCTTTCTGGTCTGTGAGCTGACACACTAGCATTCTTACTGCTCACAGGACAGCAAGCAAACCGCTACTCCTACCCGACGGTCTGCCGCGGGTTCATCACAGCAGGGACACGAATGGCAACGGAAACAACTACAGATACCCCCTTGGTTCAGTTGTCCGAAGTCAACAAGCACTTCGGCTCGCTCCATGTACTTCAGGACATCGACCTGACCGTCGGCAACGGCGAGGTCGTGGTGCTCATCGGCCCGTCAGGTTCCGGCAAGTCCACGCTGTGCCGAACCATCAACCGGCTGGAGACCATCGACTCGGGCTCAGTGCTCATCGACGGACAGCCGCTGCCGGCCGAGGGGCGCGCGCTTGCCGGGTTGCGCGCCGACGTGGGCATGGTGTTTCAGCACTTCAACTTGTTCGCACACCTGACTGTTCTGGAGAACATCACCCTGGGGCCGATCAAGGTCCGCCGCAAGTCGAAGTCGGAGGCCAACGAACGCGCCAAGAAGCTCTTGGACCGCGTCGGCCTGGCCGACAAGGCCGAGGCGTACCCCTCCCAGTTGTCGGGCGGCCAGCAACAGCGTGTCGCAATCGCCCGCGGCCTGGCCATGGACCCGAAGCTGATGATGTTCGACGAGCCCACCTCTGCGCTCGACCCGGAAATGATCAACGAGGTGCTCGACGTCATGCAGGACCTCGCCGCCGAGGGCATGACGATGGTGGTGGTGACCCACGAGATGGGGTTCGCCCGCCGCGCGGCCAACCGAGTGGTGTTCATGGCCGACGGCCAGATCGTGGAAGTCGCCGCGCCCGCCGACTTCTTCGACAACCCCCAGACCGAGCGTGCCCAGGATTTTCTGTCCAAAGTCTTGTCACACTGAGTGGTGACCTGCGGATGCTCCGCAGCAACAATTGAGAGGAACTGTCAGTCATGCGAATGCTTCGCAGAACCGCCATCACCTGCCTTGCGGTGGCCGGGCTGGCGCTGTCCGGCTGCGCCGGAGCCGCCAGTGAAAAACAAGAAGAGGAAGACGCGCTCAAGGAGGAGGTCGGCGACTACTCCATGGAGCAGGCCGCCGAGATTCCCGACGGTCTGATCAAGGAGATCCAGGAGCGCGGCAAGCTGGTGGTGGGCACCAAGTACGACCAGCCGCTGATCGGCCAGAAGGACACCGCCACCGGCGACATCAAGGGCTTCGACGCCGAGATGGGCCGACTGCTGGCCATGCGAATCTTCGGCGAGGTCGACGAGGGCGAAGGCGGCAACCTCGAGTTTGTCGAGACCACCTCCGAGAACCGGGAGACCTACATCGACGACAACACAGTCGACGTCGTCATCGCCTCCTACTCGATCTACCCTGACCGCATCGAGAGCTACGACTTCGCCGGCCCGTATATCGTGACCGGGCAGAACGTCATGGTTGCCGCAGACAACACCGACATCAACTCGGTGGACGACCTGTCGGGCAAGGACGTGTGCATCGCGGAGGGCTCCGGCTCCATCGCCAACATGGAGAAGGAGAACCCCGAGGCGAAGGTCAACCCGCTGAAGGACTACTCGGCGTGCGCCGAGGCGGTCAAGACCGGCAACGCCGACGCGGTCAGCACCGACAGCACGATCCTTTACGGATTCATCGCCGGCGACCCCGAAGCGTTCCGGGTGCTTGAGGACTCCAACATCTTCACCGAGGAGAACTACGGCATCGCGATGAAGTTGGGCGAGACCGACGCCCGCAACTTCGTCAACGACATGATCGAAGAATCCATCGACAACGGCGACTGGGACAAGGCGTTCGAGCTGACCTTCGGGGCGGCCGACATGCCCAAGCCTGACTACCCGACGGTCGACAGGTACGAGGCCAAGTAATCCCGTGTGATCAGTGGTGTCCTCCCGGACGTTCGGGTGGACACCACTGATCCTCTCCCCCCCTTTTTTGAGGAGTGTCGTGTTCGACAATTTCGATCTCGTGATCGCCGCGCTGGCGTCCGGGTTCTGGACTACGATCTGGGTGACCGCGGTCAGCTTCGTCTTCGCCCTGCTGATCGGCGCGATCCTGGCCGCGATGCACGTCAGCCCCGCCCCGCCGGCGCGGTGGGTAGCTCAGGCGTACACCGGGCTGTTCCGCAACATCCCGTTGCTGGCCATCCTGCTCATTCTCTACTTCGGCTTTCCGCGTATCGGCATCGAACTGCCCGCCTTCATGTGGGCGCTGATCGGACTGAGCACCTACACCGGGGCCTTCGTCGGCGAGACGCTGCGGTCGGGGATCAACGCCATCCCGCTGGGGCAGGCCGAGGCGGCGCGCGCCATCGGGCTCACCTTTGGGCAGTCGCTGCGCAACGTCGTGCTGCCGCAGACCTTCCGCACCGTCATCCCCCCGCTGGGCTCGCTGCTGACCGCCCTGGTGAAGAACAGCTCGCTGGTGCTCGTGGTCGGCGTGTCGGAGATCAGCGCCATGGCAAAGCGACTGGTGAACGACCAGGAGCACCACTTCAACATCTGGTCCATCATCATCGGCGTGGCCGCCTGCTATCTCATCATCAATCTGCCCATCAGCTATGGCATCAAGCGCGCCGAACAGCGCGCCGCCTTCGCCCGGTGACCGGAAGAGGACCTCATGAGCAAACCCCAAGGCAGTACCGTCCTTTTTGATGCGCTCGGTCCGCGGGGCCGTCGCAAGGTCATGTGGGCGTCGCTGGGCAGCGGCGTCCTGTTCCTGATCCTCGTCGCGCTGGCGGTGAACCAGCTCAACAGCGGACAGTTCTTCGAGCAATCGCGGTGGGTCAATCCGCTGGACGCGCTGATCGTCGAAAGCACCTGGCTGCCGTCGTTGGTGAGCACGCTCAAAGCCGCGGCGCTGGGATCAGTGGGAGCGGTGCTGCTCGGCGTCATCGTCGGGATGGGCCGAGTATCGCGGTTCGCGCTGATTCGGGGCATCGCCGCGGTGTACGTGCAGTTCTTCCGGGCCATGCCGGTGCTGCTGCTGATCTTCATCCCGTTCACGCTCGACGGTCTGACGCACTTCACCGCCGACTGGCTGGGCGCAGACAACGAGACACGGCGGCTGATCTTCCTGGTGCTGGGCCTGGCCGTCTACAACGGCGCCGTGCTGGCCGAAATCGTGCGCAGCGGCGTGAACTCGCTGCCGCCGGGCCAGGCTATGGCAGGTCACGCCATCGGCCTTCCGCACGGCAAGGTCATGCGACTCATCGTGCTGCCGCAGGCCCTGCGGATCATGCTTCCGTCAGTGCTGGCGCAGCTGGTGATCCTGCTGAAGGACACCGCGCTGGGATATGTGATCACGTATCCCGAGCTGCTGCACGGCGCCGGATTCATCGCCAACGACTACGGCGACTCGTACCTGCAGGTGTTCATAGTCGCCGCGTTCGTGTACTTCGTCCTCGCCTGGGCGCTGTCGCAACTGGTGAAATGGGTCGAGCGCCGCACCGGCCGCAAGACCGCGGCCAAGATCAAGACCCCCGCGGCCGTCGTCGCCACTCCCAGCGCCGGCGTGCCGTAGGCAGACGTCACGACGTGCGTGTAAGGGCGCGGCGGAGCTCAGGCTCTGCCGCGCCTTCGTCATTCGCGGATCAGGGAACGCAGCAGCGGCACGTTCACGTCGATGAGCGACTCGCGAAACGCCACGCGCTCGGCCGGCGGCACCGCGGTCTCGCTTGGCACGGTCAGCACCTGGCAGCCGGCCTCGCGGGCGCTTGTCGTGCCGGTGGGCGAGTCCTCGATCGCCACGCACGCGCCGGGCGCGACGTTCAGGGCGCGTGCGGCCTCAAGATAGGGGTCGGGGCTTGGCTTGTTGCGCGCCACTTCGTCCCCGCACACCGTCACGTCGAAGTTCTCCGGGCCGACGGTGTCGATGATCACGTCGACGAGACGGCGGACGGTGGCGGTCACCAGCGCCGTCGGCAGTCCGGCCGCGCGCACCTCGGCAAGGAGCTCGCGGGCGCCCGGCCGCCACACCACTCCCTGGGCGAACAGCTCCGCCATCCGCGTCTCCAGCCACGCGGCGCTGGCGTCGACGCCGTCCGTGGACAAGCCGAGGTCCCGGTGCACCAGCCACATGGAGCTCGTCTGGTCCATGCCGACCAGGCCTTCGCGGGCGGCGCGGCTCAACTCGCCGCCGAGGTGGGCGCACAGGTCTTGCAGACCGACCTCCCACAGCTTCTCGCTGTCGAGGAGGGTGCCGTCCATGTCGAACAGGACCGCCTGAAGTTCACCCGTGGACATGGCAACCGCTTTCTTCTCGCCCGGCGCCCAAATCTAGGCCAACCTCCCCACCGCCTGCCAGGGACACAGGTCAGGTGAGGCGCCGACCGCATTCTCGCGCGGTCGACGCCTCAGCCTGGCGCTTCGTCGTGACGTCAGTCGAAAGTCCTGGTTACGCGCGGGCGTACACCGGACTTCGACTCACTTGGCGTTGAAGTATCCGGCGTCCGGGTGGTGAATCACCAGCGCGTCGGTCGACTGCTCGGGCGTGAGCTGCAACTCCTCGGTCAGCTCGACGCCGATGCGCTCGGGGCGCAGCAGCGCCGTCATCTTGGCGCGGTCCTCCAGTTCGGGGCAGGCGGCGTAGCCGAAGGAGTAGCGGCAGCCGCGGTAGTCAACCTTGAGGACGCCGTCGAGGTCCGGCGGATCGAAGTCGGCGACGCTGCGGCCGTCGGGAAGCGTCAGCTCCTGACGGACCCGCCGGTGCCAGTACTCCGCCAGCGCCTCGGTCAGCTGCACGCTCAGACCGTGCACCTCGAGGTAGTCGCGGTAGGCGTGCTGAGCGAACAGCTTGGCGGTGTACTCGCTGGCCGTCTGCCCCACCGTGACCAGCTGCAGCGCCAGCACGTCCAGCTCGCCGGAGTCCCGGGTGCGGAAGTAGTCGGCGATGCACAGCCGCCGGTCGCGACGCTGCCGCGGGAAGGTGAACCGGGCCCGCTCGCTGTGCGCGTTCTCGTCGAGCACCACCAGGGTGTTGCCCTCGGCGTAGCAGGGGAAATAGCCGTAGACGACCGCGGCCTCCAGGACCTTGTCCGCGGCGAGGCGGTCGAGCCAGTACCGCAGCCGGGGACGGCCGTCGCTCTCGACCAGATCCTCATAGGAGGGGCCGTCCTTGCTGCGCGACGGCTTCAGGCCCCACTGGCCGAGGAAGGTGGCGCGCTCGTCGAGCATGGCGGCGTATTCGGCCGTGGCCAGGCCCTTGACCACGCGGGTGCCGTAAAACGGCGCCTTCGGCACCGGGTTGTCGACGGCGACGTCGGAGCGCACCGAATCGTCGTCAAGCGCCGGCGCCGTGTCGGAGACCACCGCGGCGTGGCGGGCGCGTCGCTCCCGGCGCTGCTTGATCTTGGCCTCGCGTTCGGGGTCGACGATCGACTCGCCGGTGCGCAGCAACGTCATGACCCGGTTCATCAGCTCGAGGCCCTCGAAGGCGTCCTTGGCGTAGTGAACCTCGCCGTCGGCGAACATCTCCCGCAGGTCGTCTTCGACGTAGGCGCGGGTCAAAGCGGCGCCGCCGAGCAGAACCGGCCAGCGCGAGGCCAGGCCGCGCGCGGTCATCTCGGCGAGGTTCTCCTTCATGACGACGGTGCTCTTGACCAGCAGGCCCGACATGCCGATGGCGTCGGCGTCGTGCTCGGCGGCGGCGTCGACGATGGCGTTGATCGGCTGCTTGATGCCGATGTTGACCACGCTGTAGCCGTTGTTGGACAGGATGATGTCGACCAGGTTCTTGCCGATGTCGTGCACGTCGCCCTTGACCGTCGCCAGGACGATGGTGCCCTTGTCCTCGGCGTCGGCCTTCTCCATGTGCGGCTCGAGATACGCCACGGCGGTCTTCATGGTCTCCGCCGACTGCAGCACAAAGGGCAGCTGCATCTGGCCGGAGCCGAACAGCTCGCCGACGGTCTTCATGCCCGACAGGAGGGTGTCGTTGACGATGTCGAGGGCGGAGCGGTCCCGCAGCGCCTCCTCGAGGTCGGCTTCGAGGCCTTTGCGCTCGCCGTCGACGATGCGCCGCTCCAGGCGCTCGTTCAGCGGCAGCCCGGCCAGCTCCTCGGCGCGGGCCTCCCGCACCGACGCGGCGTCGACGCCTTCGAACATCTCGATCAGCCGCTGCAGCGGGTCGTAGCCCTCGCGGCGACGGTCGTAGACCAGATCGAGGGCGACCTGGCGCTGATCGTCCGGAATCCGCGACATGGGCAGGATCTTCGAGGCGTGCACGATGGCGCTGGAGAGTCCGGCCTCGACGCACTCGTTGAGGAACACCGAGTTGAGCACCTGCCTGGCCGCGGCGTTGAGGCCGAAGGAAACGTTGGAGACGCCGAGGGTGAAGTTGACGCCCGGATAGCGGCGGGCGATCTCTCGGATGGCCTCGATGGTCTCGATCGCGTCGCGGCGGGTCTCCTCCTGCCCGGTGGAGACGGGGAAGGTCAGCGCGTCGACGAAGATGTCCGGAAGAGACATTCCCCAGTTCTGGACGAGGTCGTCGATGGTGCGCGAGGCCACCCTGACTTTCCAGTCGGCGGTGCGGGCCTGGCC
>JBOGDN010000595.1:0-2141 GCA_050742995.1 Stackebrandtia sp.
CAGGAAGACAGCTTTCCAGCGTCGGGGACGAGCCGCTTCTCCGACATCGCGGCGTCAAGCGCCGACGACGTGTGGGCGGTGGGTGCTCAAGATCTCGACGACGACGGGTCCGGACGGCCGCTCGCCGCGCACTGGGACGGCCAAGAGTGGACTGACGAGCCCGCGCCCGAGGAGGCCGGCGAGCTGAAAACCGTGGAGGCGACCGACTCCGGCGAGGTCCTGGCCGTCGCCGACATGCCGAACGAGAAGTCCGACCGGCTCTACAGCTGGGATGGAAGCGGCTGGTCGCCGTTGCCGGAGTTCGACGAAGCCGGAGTCTCCTTGTTGTCGGTCACAGCGCCGTCTTCCGAGGAAGTCTGGGTCGCCGGCGCGATCGCCGGGGACGAGAAGGACTCGCATTTCATCCAGCGCTGGGACGGCCAATCCTGGTCGAGCGCTGAGATTCCCGCCGCCGACGGCGAGTTCAACTGGATCAGCGAAGTCGACGGCGTCGCCGCCGACGACCTGTGGGCGGTCGGCTTCACGAACCCGGACAAAGACCAGCCGGTGCGCTCCGCCGTTCCGCACTACCTGCACTGGAACGGAGAAGAGTGGCGGCACGTTCCCACGCCGGACGGCCAAGTCGGTTTCATCGGGCAGATGACGCCGTTCGCCTCCGACGACGCGATCGCGGTCGGCTACGCGTCGACCCATGACGACGGCGAGTACCGACACCGGCCGACGTCGTATCACTGGGACGGCGAGGCCTGGAGCGAAGTGGAGACGCCGAAACCCGACGGTGAATACGGCATGCTCTGGAATGTCGCCCCGGACGGCCAAGGCGGCGCCTGGACCGTCGGCACGGACACCGGCGACGGCGCACGTCCCTACTTCGCACGCTGGGACGGTTCCGAGTGGAGTCTCGTGCCGGCCGAAGGCGAGCTGGCCGACGTCTCAGGCTTGGCAAACGGTCTGACTAACGTGCCCGGGACGACCGACATGCTGGCCGCCGGCCAGATCGGCGACTTTTCCGGCGCGGAAGACAACCTGCTGGCGCGCTACAGCGAGTGACGACCGGCAACGCGGCTTCGACGTCGAATGCCGCAACCGGCCCCACGCACCCCTCGCCGCGGGGCCGGCGCCGGCGTCACAACAGGGGATACGGTCGCTCTCTCCAAAGCAAACGATTGCGGACTCATAGGAGGAGCGCCGAAGATGACTGACGACCGGCGACGAGAAACTCAGCAGTCCGCGGCCGCCGTCGAGCTGAACCACACCATCGTCTACGCCAAGGACCGTCAGCGGTCGGCGGAGTTCATAGCCGCGATTCTGGGTCTGGAGGTCGGCGCTCCGTTCGGGCCGTTCCTTCCCGTCGAGCTCGGCAACGGCGTGACGCTCGACTACTACGAGATGAACGACCAGCCGATCCAGTCGCAGCATTACGCGTTCCTCGTGCCCGACGCGCAGTTCGACGCCATGATCGCCCGCCTGGAGGCGGCCGGGGTGACCTACTACGCCGACCCCAGCCACGCCGAGCCCGGCCGAGTCAACGACCTCTTCGGCGGACGCGGCGCGTACTTCGACGACCCGGATCGCCACAACATGGAGATCATGACTCGGCCCTACGCTCGCTCGTAGACGACCGCCTCGCGGTCACAGGAGGGGGTCGAGCAGGAGCCTGCCGCCGGCCGTCGCGGCGGCGGCCGTCCCGAGCCCGAAAACGAAGAGCCACAGTCCCGCCGGCACGCCGGTGATGCCGGCGAGCTGGTCGGGGTCGGAGGTGCGGGCTCGGCCGCGGCGGCGCTGCCCCGCCACCTCGAAGACCGGACGCACCGACCCGAGCAGCAGGAACCACGCGCCTATGTAGACGACAGCGGTCTGCACCTGGTCCGAGCCGTACCAGGAGGCGGCGAACACCGCGCCGCCCACCACGAACACCGCGACGAACCCGTACACGTTGCGCACGAACACGGCCATGGCCGCCAGCAGCGCCAGGGTCAGCCACAGCAGCAGCGTCACCCGCCCCGCCGCCGCGAGCGCCGCCGCGCCGAGGATGCCGTCGATCTCGGGACCCTCCGGGCGGATCTCGGCGCGCAGGGCCTGCAGGAGGGGCGAGGTGTCGTCGATGACGGCCACGCGCACGCTCCCCCCCATCTCCAGGT
>JBOGDN010000596.1:0-8056 GCA_050742995.1 Stackebrandtia sp.
GGTTGTGCCCGGGCGACCCGCCCGCCTCGGCGGTGCCTGCGAAGCTATGTAGCCCATGTCCATTCGCGGGCGTCGCCGAGGCCTTTCGCTACCAGGCCCAGGCTTCGGGCCCGGGCCCGCCTTTGCCAACGGGCGGGAACAGCTCGTCCAGGCGCGAGCGCACCTCGTCGTCCAGCTCCACGTCCAGACACGCCGCGGAGTCGTCGACCTGCGCGACGGTGCGCGGCCCGATGATCGGCGCGGTGACCGCCGGCTGCGCCAGCAGCCAGGCCAGCGCCACATGCGCCGGCGGCTCGCCAAGCTCGGCGCAGAACTTCTCCCACGCCTCCAGCTGCGCACGGTTGTGCTCCACGGCGTCGGCGGCGGACGGCCCCGAGGAGCTGCGCACCGCCGAGCCCTCGGCGATCTTGCGCAGCGCGCCCGACAGCGCGCCGCCGTGCAGCGGAGACCAAGGGATGATCCCCATGCCGTAGGCCTGTGCGGCCGGCAGAACCTCGAGCTCGACCTGCCGCCGCAACAGGTTGTATACACATTGCTCACTGACGACGCCGAGGCTGTGGCGGCGATTCGCCGCCTCCTGGATCGCCGCAAGGTGCCAACCGGCGAAGTTGGACGACCCGACGTAGCGGATTTTGCCCTGGACGACCAGCAGGTCCATGGCCTGCCAGATCTCCTCCCAGGGCGTGGCGCGGTCGACGTGGTGCATCTGATAGAGATCGATGTAGTCGGTCTGCAGCCGCTTCAGCGAGGCCTCGCACTGGGCAATGATGTGACGGGCCGACAGGCCCCGGTCGTTGGGGCCGTCGCCCATGATCCCGTAAACCTTGGTGGCCAGGACGACCTGATCGCGGCGGCCGCCGCCCTGGGCGAACCAGGTCCCCAGGATCTTCTCGGTGACGCCCTCGCCGCGTTCCTGGCCGTAGGTGTTCGCGGTGTCGAAGAAGTTCAACCCCAGCTCAAGCGCCCGATCCATGACGCCGTGGCTGTCCGGTTCAGAGGTCCTGGGGCCGAAGTTCATGGTCCCCAGGCACAGTCGAGAAACTCGCAGGCCGGTCCGGCCGAGGTGGGTGTATTCCATGCCCCGATCCTCCCACCCCTCCACCGCGCGCGGCACATCCTCGACGGCGACCCGCTTCAGCGCGGACCCGAACCACCCTCCAGCCCGTGCGGCGGGTTTTCGACGGCGACCCGCTTCAGCGCGGACCCGAACCGCCCTCCACCCCCGCGCGGCGGGTTTTCGACGGCGACCCGCCTCGGCGCCGACCCGAACCACCCTCCACCCCCGCGCGGCGCGTCCACGCCCCGCGCCCGCTCCGGGGCGTTCTTAAATTTCGCGTAGAAATATGTCTATGTATTGACATGACATGAAGACGGGCTTCATGCTGGTCGGCAGACGACGGGCTTCCCCTTCGCTCGCCGTCGACGAGAAAACGCAACGTGACCGTTGTGGCACAAAACAAAGCTCAGCGAACAGCTGAAAGGCGGTGCCGAATCCATGTCATTCGCGGCGCCGCCCCGCTTGCGCGAGACGTCGTGCCACCTCCCACATGGCCACAGTCCCGGTATCTGTGGAGATCGCGACCTCGCTCATGTCTGCGGCGACGTCGTCAAGTCGCCGGCCACATCGGACCTTGCGTACCTGCTCCCAAACTCAGGAAGGTCACCATGGCCAGCAAGCCCCGAATTGGCCGCCGCACGGTAATCGCCGGCGCCGCCGGCGTAGCGGCCGCCGCGGCCGCGACGCCGTTCCTCGTTCGCTCCGCGTTCGCCGACGACGCGCAGGTGCAGGCGCCCGCCATCGACGACTGCGCGACGTGGGGCGCCGCCCCGCCCAACGGCACCATCGACACCATCAACAACCCGCCCTCGTTCATCGTCGTGCACCACGCCGTCACCGCGAACACCGAAGACTTCACCCGCGAACAGGCCCACGCCCACGCCCGCCAGGTGCAAGACATCCACCAGGGCGGCAACGGATGGACCGACACCGGGTACCACTTCGTCATCAGCCGCGGCGGCTTCATCACCGAAGGACGCCACGGCAGCCTCGAGACGCTGAACGGCGGCACCAGCTTCGTCATGGGCGCGCACGCCTCGGGCGTCAACGACGTGTCCATCGGCTTCTGCTTCGAAGGCAACTACGAAGAAGCGACCACAGTGCCCGACGCACAGTGGAACAGCCTCGTCGAGCTGGTCACGTACGCCCGCTCGCAGTACGGCATTCCCAACGAGGAGATCTACGGGCACCGCGACCACGGCTCGACCGCCTGCCCCGGAACCACCGTCTACAACCGGCTGCCGGAACTGCGCGGCTGACGCCGACGGATCGACTCCCGACCCGCGGAGCACTCGCCTCGGGTCGGGAGTATTCGCATGGGCACGGAATGTCATATCCCGCGGATACCGTGCCCGGACACAGCGACAATCGCGCGCGAAGGGAGATTGCTGTGTCTGACGTCGACCCCAAGGCAGGCGGCCTGCTGTCCCGCAGAGAACTGACGGCTCGCGGGTGGAGCAAGGCCATGATCGCCCAGCTGCTCGACCCGCCGGACGCCGAGCGGCCCAATCCGTTCTACCGAACCTCCGCCCCGATGCGCTTCTACTCGCGGGAGCGGGTCGAACGCGTCGAGTCCGAAGCGGAATTCGCGCGCCTGCGCGACCTGGCCCGAAGACGCTCGGAGTCGGCGCGTGCTGCCGCGAGCCGCAGACGCGACGCCCTGTTGGAACGGATCCGGGCGGTCGAGGTCGCCGTGCCGTCGCTGACGCCGGATCGGCTGCGCCTGGCCGCGGTGGCGCACCGCAATCGCCGCGAGTTCGAACGCTGCTATCTGCTCCCCGGAATGGACGGCTCTGAGGCCAGCGCCGACGCCGTCGACGCCGCGACCCTGCGCCGGTGGGAGGTCAACTACCTGCGGCACGAACTGACCGGCTACGACTCGCTGCTGGCCGATGTGGAAGGACGAGTCGGCCGCGAAGCCGCCGAGCGACTGATCCGCACGAAGGTCTACGCCGCGATCGCGGCGAAGTACCCGCTGCTGCGCGACGAGTGCCGCCGGCAGCTGGAGGCACGCGGCGTCGCGGACGACTATGTGCGCGCGTCCTGAACCGCCGGAGGGATCGGGCGCCGCCTGCGACGACGGCGCCTAATCCCTCTCATGGAGTCGAAGAGCCAAGTTTTCAGGGAGTGTTGTTGGCCAGCGCGATCAGCCGGTCGCGGGAGCCGTTGAACTTGTTGCGGTCGACGTTTCCGGAGATGCCGGAGACGCTTCCGGTGCTGCTGAACTGCCAGAAGGTGTACGTCGGGAACCCGGCCGGGATCGTCGGGCTGTGACTGGAGGTCCAGTGCGCCACCCACAGCGGGGAGCGCGAGGACATTCCGGTCCAGTTGCCGGTGCAGGAGCTCCACCAGCTGGCGGTCGTGTAGATCACGACGTCGCGCGAGGTGCGCGCCTTATAGGTGTTGTAGAAATCGAGGATCCAGTTGCGCATGGCCTGCTGTGACAGGCCGTGACAGCCGGCTTCCAGGTCAAGCGCGCCCGGCAGCGTCCGGTTGTCGGCGGACCACGCTCCGCCGTTGGAGGCGAAGTAGTTGGCCTGAGCCGCGCCGCTGGAGTTGGCGGGCCGCGCGAAGTGGTAGGCGCCGCGGATGACCCCGGCGTGATAGGCGTTGGGATAGTTGACGTTGAACCGGGGGTCCTTGTAGGAGGTTCCCTCGGTGGCCTTGATGAAGGCGAACTGGATTCCGGCGTTGCGCACCGAGGTCCAGTTGATGGCGCCCTGGTAGTGCGACACGTCGACGCCTTGCGGGCCTGTGCCGTGGTCGGCCGCGGCGGGGGAGGAAGTGGCGACGGTCAGCAGGGTCACGGCCATGACGGCCGAGGCGGCGCCGGCCGTCGCGAGGGCGAGGAGACGCCGCCATTTAGGCACAGTGGATGAAGGGGCGGGCACGGTATTCACGGGCTCTCCTAGGGGCTAAATCTAGGAACTGGGTCGAGGGCTTCTCGACACCCGCCATAATGGCAAGAAATTTCGATGATTGTCAATATGGCGAAATTATTCTTTACGGGCGGTTCGCCTCGAAGTCGTCGCCGAGCGGCCCCCGGCCCGCGCCGAGATCTCGAAACGAATCGAGACAGGCGCCGGTCTGTCCGGCGTCTCGGCGGGAACGCGAGACGGTTATGGGCTGTTCGGTTGCAATGTGTGAGATATCAGCCACGCCTTGAAACCCTTTCGGGTCATCACTTCTGGCTGTCCGTAGTCGTTTTACCCGATATGGGAACACCGAAGATCGACGACGACCCGCGTACCCGCACTTGGCTCAAGGCGATCGCGGACGTACGGGGCGTCTCCATGGACGGCGCGGTCGACTGGCTGATCACACGGCACAAGGAGCGCCAGGCGCGCGTCAACTACGAGCAGCTCAAGGCGGAGCCCGAGGAGTGGGCGAGCTTGCTCGCCGAACGCGAGAGGTCCGAGCGGACCGCCCTTTACGCGCTGCGGCAGCAGCTGGCAAGCGAACGGCCCGCGCAAAAGTGTGCGTGTTCGCAGGCGACCAAGACGATCTGAAGCAGGCCGGGTCCAAAAGACGGCGGGGCCGCCCGACGCGTGCCGGGCGACCCCGCCTCTATCTCTTCTTAGATCAGTCTGGCCTGAAGATCAGGAGTCTCCGCCGGTCTCGCCGGCCTCGGCTGCGGACACGTCGCCCAGAGCGTATTTGCGGGCGGCCTCGCCCGCCGCCTCCGGCGGAAGGTCGCCGCCGGCGGCCAGCCCCCGCAGCGCGGCCGTGGCGATGGACTCGGCGTCCACGTTGAAGTGACGCCGCAGCGCGCCGCGAGTGTCGGAGTGTCCGAAGCCGTCGGTGCCGAGCGAGGCGTACTGTCCCGGCACCCAGCGCGCGATCAGGTCGGGGACGGCCCGCATGAAGTCGCTGACGGCCACCACCGGACCCGAGGAGTCGCTCAACGCCCGCGTCACGTACGGGACGCGGGCGTCCTCGTCGGGCTGCAGCAGGTTGTGCGCGTCGCAGGCCACGGCGTCGCGGTGCAGCTGAGTCCACGACGTCACCGACCACACGTCGGCCGAAACGCCCCAGTCGCTTGCCAGCAGGTCTCGCGCCTTGAGCGCCCACTGCATGCCCGTGCCCGAGGCGAGCAGCCTCACCCGCGGCAGGCTCGGGTTGGAATTGGCCGGCTGGTACAGGTACATGCCCTTCAGCAGGCCGTCGACGTCGAGGTCGGCCGGCTGCTCCGGTTGCGTGATGGGCTCGTTGTAGACGGTCAGATAGTAGAAGACGTCCTCCGGGTCGTCGCCGTACATGCGACGCAGCCCGTCGGAGACGATGTGGGCGATCTCGTAGCCGAAGGCCGGGTCGTAGGCGACGACCGCCGGGTTGGTCGCGGCGATCAGCTGCGAGTGCCCGTCCTCGTGCTGCAGCCCTTCGCCGTTGAGCGTGGTGCGTCCGGCGGTGGCCCCGAGCAGGAAGCCCCGCGTCATCTGGTCGGCGGCGGCCCACAGCCCGTCGGCGGTGCGCTGGAAGCCGAACATCGAATAGAAGATGTACATCGGGATCATCGGCTCGCCGTGTGTGGCGTAGGACGTGCCCGCGGCGGTGAACGCCGCCGTCGAACCGGCCTCGTTGATCCCCAGGTGCAGAATCTGCCCCTGCTTGGCCTCCTTGTACGACAAGAACAGGTCGCGGTCGACGGACAGGTAGTTCTGGCCCGTCGGCGAGTAGATCTTCGACGTCGGGAACATCGCGTCCATGCCGAACGTCCGCGCCTCGTCGGGGATGATCGGCACCCAGCGGTCGCCGGAGTTCTTGTCCTTCATCAGGTCCTTGAGCAGCCGGACGAAGGCCATCGTGGTGGCGACCTTCTGCTTGCCCGAGCCGCGCTTGACCACGTCGTACGTTTCCTCCGGCGGCAGCGTCAGCTTCGTTCCGGTCGTGCGTCGCTGCGGCAGCGGCCCGCCGAGCGCCCGCCGACGATCCATCATGTACTGAATCTCGGCGGAGTCGTCGCCCGGATGGAAGTACGGCGGCAGGTACGGGTCGTCCTCGAGCGCGGAGTCGGAGATGTCCAGGTAGAGCCGGTCCCGGAACGACTTCAAGTCGTCGAGGGTCAGCTTTTTCATCTGGTGCGTGGCGTTGCGGCCTTCGAAGTGCGAGCCGAGCGTCCACCCCTTGATGGTCTTGGCGAGGATCACCGTGGGCTGACCGGTGTGCGCCACGGCCGAGGCGTATGCCGCGTAAAGCTTGCGGTAGTCGTGCCCGCCGCGCTTGAGGCCCCAGATGGCGTCGTCGCTCATCGGCTCGACCATCTTCTTGGTGCGCGCGTCGCGTCCGAAGAAGTGCTCCCGGACGAAGCCGCCGTCCTCGGCCTTGAACGTCTGGTAGTCGCCGTCGGGCGTGGTGTTCATGATGTTCACCAGCGCGCCGTCGTCGTCGGCGGCGAGCAGCGGATCCCACTCCCGGCCCCAGATGACCTTGATGACGTTCCAGCCGGCGCCGCGGAAGAACGACTCCAGCTCCTGGATGATCTTGCCGTTGCCGCGCACCGGCCCGTCCAGGCGCTGCAGGTTGCAGTTCACCACGAACGTGAGGTTGTCCAGCTCCTCGCGCGAGGCCAGGTGGATGGCGCCCATCGACTCCGGCTCGTCCATCTCGCCGTCGCCGAGGAACGCCCATACTCGCTGCTGCGAGGTGTCCTTGACGCCGCGGTGTCCCAGATACCGGTTGAACTGGGCCTGGTAGATCGCGGCCAGCGGGCCAAGACCCATCGACACCGTGGGGAACTCCCAGAAGTCCGGCATCAGCCGCGGGTGCGGATACGACGGAAGGCCGCCGCCGGCGTGCGACAGCTCCTGCCGGAAGCCGTCCATCTGGTGCTCGGTGAGCCGCCCCTCCAGGAACGCGCGGGCGTAGATCCCCGGCGAGCCGTGCCCCTGGATGTACACCTGGTCGCCGCCGCCGGGGTGGTCCTTGCCGCGGAAGAAGTGGTTGAAGCCGACCTCGTAGAGGCTTGCGGACGAGGCGTAGCTGGAAATGTGCCCGCCGACGCCGACGCCGGGACGCTGTGCGCGGTGGACCATCATCGCCGCGTTCCAGCGGATGTAGGCGCGAATGCGCCGCTCTACATGCTCGTCACCGGGGAACCACGGCTCGTCCTGCGGCGGGATGGTGTTGATGTAGTCGGTGCTCGTCAAGGAGGGAACCCCCACCTGACGTTCCCGGGCGCGCTCCAACATGCGGAGCATGACGTATCTGGCGCGCTGGCGCCCCCGTTCGTCGAGCAGACCGTCAAGCGAGGCAAGCCATTCGGCGGTTTCGTCGGGATCTATGTCCGGCAGCTGGCTGGGCAGGCCGTCACTGATGACCGGGCGTTTACGTTCGGCAACCACGGGCTTTCCTTCTGCATATCGACGCTGACAAGACAGGATGCTGTTCAGATCGTGGGTTCTCCTGTTCCATCCTGCCCTTTACCGGTTCTTGTCAGGAAACGCCCCGCCCAGAAGTGAGTGCAAGCCACAGGCGTCGTGTGATCGGGCACAGCTGCGGGTCGCCGGCGGAGAAGGCGTCGACTGGGACGGGCGACACACGTCCGACACGCATCGACGGTTCGCATTGCGTATTCTCACGGTGCGGCGTCCGACGGGGACGGCGTACCGACAATCAACCCGGCCTGAGCCAGGCCGGGTGGTGTAGAGGAGGAATCGCGACGTGAGTGCCACGGCTGGGTCGGCCGACGGCGTGCAAACCATCGTCGATCGGCTCGGCGTCAAGTCCGACGACGTCGTCATGGAGATCGGTTTCGACAGCGACATCGACTCCGCGCTTCGGGAGGCCGTCGTCGGCTGCGTCGGGGAGCTGCACGACGAGGACACCGACGAAGTCGTCGACGTGGTCCTGTTGTGGTGGCGCGAAGACGACGGCGACCTGGTGGACGTGCTGATGGACGCGCGATCACCCATGTCGGAAGACGGAGTGGTCTGGCTCCTGACTCCGAAGCCGGGCCGGGAGGGACACATCGAACCGGCCGAGGTCGCCGAAGCCGCGCCG
>JBOGDN010000597.1:0-2097 GCA_050742995.1 Stackebrandtia sp.
GTCGGCTTCGCGCGGCGAATATCCGTCGCAGGTTCCAAAATCTGAGCGATCTTGTCGTCGAGCCTGGCCTTTACAGTAAACTTCCCGTACGGTTAATCGAATATCCATTCGCCGACGAGCAGCGCGAGGTGTCTGTCATGACCGTGAACTTGATTCCCCGTCCTACGTCGATGCTGTGGCACGACGCGCCCCCGTTTCGGCTCGACGCGCGCACGGTCGTCGCGGCTTCCGGCGACGCGCTCGGCGTGGCCCGGCTGCTCAGCGAGCAGCTGCGCGCCGGCCTCGGAGTCGACGCGCCGACGGTCGAGCACGCTGTCGCCGGGAGCGCGGCGATCACGCTGACCCTTGAGGGCGAACGTCCCGACGGCGGAGACGTCGCCGCCGAGGCGTACCGGCTGAAGGTGTCCGCCGACGGAGTCTCGATCGTCGCGGCGCATCCGGCGGGACTGACGCGCGGCGCGCAGACGCTGCGCCAGCTGCTGCCTCCCGACACGCTGCGCGCCGCGCCGACGACGTCGGCGCCCGTGGAGATCCCCTGCGTCGAGATCGCCGACGCGCCGCGCTTCGCCTGGCGCGGCGTCATGCTCGACGTGGCGCGGCACTTCATGCCCAAAGAGTTCCTGCTGCGCATGATCGACCTGGCTTGCCTGCACAAACTCAACGTGTTGCACCTGCACCTCACCGACGACCAGGGCTGGCGCATGGAGGTGCCCGGCTGGCCCAAGCTCACCGAGGTCGGCGCCTGGCGCGCGGAGACCGTCGCCGGGCACGCCAGGGACGACTCGTTCGGTTTCGACGGCACCCCGCACGGCGGCTTCTACACCGTCGCCGATCTCAAGGAGGTCGTCGCCTACGCCGCGGCTCGGCACATCACCGTGGTTCCCGAGATCGACCTGCCCGGGCACGTGAGGTCGGTCCTGGCCGGCTACCCCGAACTGGGCAACACCGGCGAGGCCAAGCCCGTCGCCACCACCTTCGGCATCTTCTCCGAGGTGCTGGCGCCCACCGAGGAGGCGCTGCGGTTCGCCCGCGACGTTTTCGACGTGGTCGTCGACGTCTTCCCGTCGCCTTATATCCACATCGGCGGCGACGAGTGTCCGCGCACGGAGTGGCGTGCCAGCCCCGCCGCGCACGCCAAGGCCGCCGAGCTGGGACTGGACAGCGTCGACTTGCTGCAGTCGTGGTTCACGCGCCGATTCGCCGAGCACCTGTCCGGCCGCGGCCGCAGCGTGATCGGCTGGGACGAGATCCTCGACGGGGGCGCTCCCGCCGACGCCGTGATCGCGGTGTGGCGTGACTTCGACATCGCCGCCAAGGCCATGGCCAAGGGGCACAAGGTGGTCGTGGCGCCGGTCGAGGCGATGTACCTGGACTATTACGAATCGCTCGACCCCGACGAGCCGCTGCGGATTTTCCTGCACACGCCGCTTGAGAAGATCGCCGGGTTCGAGCCGGTCCCCGCGGGAGCTCCCGACGAGCTCCTCCTCGGCGTGCAGGCCCAGCTGTGGACCGAATACCTTCCCGACCCGAAGGCCGTGGAGTACGCCGCTTTCCCCCGGCTGGCCGCCGTCGCCGACCTGGCGTGGTCGTCGGCCGCCGCGCGGCGAGAGGACCCGGTGACCGGCAGGATCGACGATCACCTGGCGCGGCTGGACGCCCTCGGCGTGAACTACCGGCCGCGCTCGGGTCCGCGACCGTGGCAGCGCGGCGGTTCAGGGGCGCGGGCTCGGTTCGACGTCGACCTGACGGGTGGGAACTCAGACCCGGACCTGCCGGGTCACTGAGACGCGAAGACGGCCGGGCGTCCCCCGTGAATGCCCGGCCGTCGTTCGGTGTGGAACCAACTATGAAGACTTTATGTCACAGTTGGCCTGCTATATGTGATTTTCATCCCCCGAAAATGGAGGATGTCGTTGTCGTGTCTCGCGATTAAGGCAGTCCGGGCAGCGCCGGCAGGTCCGGAACCGGCGGAGCGCCGGGGACCGGCAGGTCCGGAACCGGCGGCAAGCCCGGCACGGGAGCGCCGGGAACCGGCAGGTCCGGAAGCGGCGGAGCGCCGGGGACCGGCAGGTCCGGAACCGGCGGCAAGCCCGGCAC